>DAWS01000048.1 GCA_002506025.1 Euryarchaeota archaeon UBA111
CACATCACTGAATGGAAAAGAAAAGCCCCTGACATTGTCGAAATGTTGTGTCAAGCAACTGGGTTGGAAGTCGAAGAAATTGGATTGGAGGTCCAAGCCTCCAATATGATGCCACTGAAGACTCTAAGCGAGGAGGAATAACATGTTCAACACTGATATTGTTGCAATAGCGAGGCAAATTATTGCCGAAAAGCTACGCTCAACAAGGATGATCGTCATGTTGCCAATTCTAATATTGTTCATTCCCGGTATTGCGTGGGGATTCTCTGATCCGGATGTCATGCTACCTGGCGGTGTTAGACCAGACAATGTGATGGAAGTTATGTTTTACACTAGTTTAGGAATCGTATTTGCTGGAACTATGTGCGGCGTATTACTATCATATGATGGAATCAGCAAGGACCGGTTTACTGGCGTGTTAGAAGTAAAATTATCACAGCCGATGCCCAGAGAAGAACAAGCGATGGGGCTTGCATTAGGCCACTGGTTGGCTATCCTAATTCCAGTATGGGCATTATGGCTGATATCTACCGTGATTGTCATGTTTAGACTTGAACAGGGCATTGCGCTCCCTGAAACGGTAGCATCTTTTGCCTCTGTTGGCTTAATCCTGTTTTGGTATGTTATATTCAGCCTAATTGCATCTACCTATTCGAGAGATCAGGGTACGTCTGTGGCTTTCGGTGTTGGTATGTGGTTCTTGTTCACATTTTTGTGGGCCCTCGTTACTTCGATGGTCGCATTTGCTTCGGGAGTAAATGTCGGCGAGGTAAATAATCCGGAAATGATCAGAATAGAGGGTTTTCTTGACCTCTTGTCGCCCAATGGAGTGTTTCACCACTTGTTAGAAACCAATCTGGCAGATGTTGACAGAGGCGTACCTCCTATCATATCATGGATTTTCGCTGCTGTTTGGACGGTTCTGCCATGGCTCTGGTTCAAATCCCGCATGTCAAGGATACAACCATAATCAACCAAATGTCATGCCTACATCCAAAGAGTATTAGACAAGTATTGACCACCGGTGGGTATGGCAACTAGACAATACTATGTTCCAGCCACAGCGATTACCATGCTAATCATGATGATTATGATGAGTATAACAAGCGGCATTACTAGCCCTGCTTTATCCATCACTGAACCCTCACAAACCGAGGGCAGACAAGGTAGCAGTGGACTGTCCGATGTCGATTGTTCGGGATATACCTTTGAAGACCTATTTGATTACAATTTCGCCCTGTTTAATATTGACATAGGAACTGATTGGGCTACCGCAGAGATGGAAGCAACCGCATATGTTAATGGTAGCAACTCTGCAACCGTAAGAGAGAACCTTGATGGTTTATTTGAGGGCGCTCCGGGCGGTGATAACGATTGGATAAGTACTGATGAGCGAGAGGCTGTCAGGGAAATTGGCCCAATGTGTATCGAAGACATGGAAACCAGACTGGGTATTCGCGAAGGTGTTCCGCACCGCACTAACAGCGGTGTCGCATGGAACGACCTAGAGTTTGTCGAAGAAGGAATTGCTTTAGATGAGGTTGACCTTGTTGCTCCCAATCACCCTGATGAACGCTCATGCACTAATTTTGGTGCTTCCGCTGATTGTAAGGAAATACCAGTAGCAGCAACTGACGACTTACAAATTAGCTTGTTCGTCAAGAGCGGTGAAAATAACAACATGAGATTTGACCAACTACCCAACCAAGGCGTATCTAACTTCACTCTAGCGCTGAATGTTACCAACATGACTAATGCAGACCTAGTAATGACTTTTCCTGCTCTACAAGGCCTGAGAATCGCCGATTTTGCCATGGAGGATGACGGAGTAGAATTGGTCGTTGGGCAGGACTATACCGCCCCAGAGGAAGAATTCTTGCCGGACGGTAAGCTAAGAATCCATCAACACGTAGATTATGACAAGATAAACTGGCCAGTGGGTAGAAACCTATTCATCGATTTCACCACTACTGTCCCTGAATCAAACGACATTCCACAATGGACTAACTTGAAACCGGCAAATAATTCAATCATTCCGCTGATGACCGGAACAGAATACCTAACTGTCCCTGCTGAAGAACTGTCAGACTGGGCAACCGACTCAAATGGATGGAATCTTGATTGCGCATTTAGTGACGCTGGATGGCAGTCAAGACAAGACGAGTCAGGAAACCTTCTGGTAACCTCTCCATCCGGAGCAACCTCATCTAGCGCAACTTGTAGCGTTCTTGACCCATTCGGCGCATCCGCAGTTGAAACCCTTGATTTCACATTTGGTCAACCATTTACTGCCGCTGCAGTAATCGATGACGGTGAGAATATCGGATTTACCATAACTCCAACTGGCTTGGTTGCTGAAATGACCATTGGTGCGCATGCTCATCAAGATGGAATCATGGGCGCAATGCGCTCCTCTATGGTTAGCAGCGACCCAGTTACCATCGCACTTCCAATGGATGGCCTAAAGCCTGGAATGGTTATGGTTATGGGAAGTGCATCAGCCAATAATATGATGAATTTTGACTACCTATTCGACTTTGGTCTAGAAAAACAGAGTTTGCCACCAATCATTTCACTCCGCACCAGCTTTGACGGCAAGAATGCTACATGGGACGCAACAGGGCTACAATTTACTCTCAAAGGCACAGTATCTGACCCAGATGGAGAAGATGTTTCGATGACACTACAGTTATGTGGTGCGAGTGCCACTGATTTCACACAGGTTGGAATCAACTGGGAAATTGATGTTTCAATCGCCACCTGTGTCATGCAAGATATTACTGTTTATGATGTCGTGATAACCGGAATTGACGAATCTGACATTGAAAGTAGTTTGCTGGTAAATGTCGAAGATCCAAACGCACAGGATACTTCTGGTGATGGTTCAACCTCAGATGATGACAGTGGTAGTAGTGAAGCTAGTGCCCTGCCTAGCGTATCCTTGCTCGCCACTATCTCGATGGTGCTGGCTGGTGCGGCACTTATCAGAAGGGATGAAGAATAAAATCTGAACGGAAGTAAAAAAATGTTCAAGGCAACAGTTGAGGCACTGAGTCACGAAGGTGGTTTGATAGCTCCTTTCACCGGCTCCTCTCCGGCACTCGGTTCAATAATTGTTAGAATCGATGACGGTACATACATAGGCAAGATTGATGCAGTCCTCGGTAGCACAGACAGCCCAATTGCTCACATCGCACACCTTGATAGAAAGATGAACCCAAATGATTTCATTGGTTGTGAAGCCCAGATTAGGCCAAAGATTGCCAAACAGGACAATCGTGAGAGCAATCGTGGAACTCGTCATGCCGGAAACAAACCACGCCAGTCTCACAATCGCGAGAGAGGTGACCGATCACACCGTAATAATCAATTTAGGACAAACCGACAGGATAATCGAAGCCGCTACAGCCAATCAAATCGTGATAATCAATCTAGGCCAAACTGGCGGGACAATCCGCGTAGTGACAATAGAAGAGATAGAAGAGACAATCGCCGTGAGTCTGACCGCCGTAACACCAACCGTGGCGATGGCAGAGGGCGAGACTTTAGGAGGCGTGATTCAAGAGATGGCGGAGGTCAAAACAAAATTTTCGCTGATAATGATTGGGTATGCCAAAAGTGTAGCAATGTAAATTTCTCATTCAGAAAGGAATGCAATCGATGTGGTGAGCCAAAAAGCGGTTCCTCGAGCCGAGATAGACCATCTCACCGCCATAACAACCAAACTAGAAACAGACCAGCCCGCCCAGATAATAATCGCAAATTTCGAAAAGCCAGAGGTAAATCTGCTAATCATGCGCACAATAGAGGGCCTCAGCCGTTAAATGCCCGCTCACGCAGGAAAAATCGCGATGATTAAGTAATTCATTCACAACCACCCAAATGTGAGTGCTGAGAATCATTACTTGGATGCAATCGAAGCACTGGACTCAGGCGACAGAGAGGGTGCCTTAGAGAAGGCCTATCAAGCAGTCAAATTAGACCCTGAGCATGTTGATGCTTGGCAATTAATATCTGATGCTCACTTGTTAGCAGACGGTAAAGCTGCAAATCTGATTGATGCCTCAAAATCTCTTACGGCTGTTAGAACAATTACCAAGTTAGATCCGACACGAATCGACATGTGGGTGCGCGGTGGGAGATTACTAGCAGATGAGTTAGGTTTGATGTTCGATGCCTTAGATTGGTGGCAACAGGTTCGAGTGCACGCACCTTACGAAGTTACCCCACTAATTGAACAAGCAACAATCTTAGCTGACTTAGGTCTATATCAAGAAGGTCGTGAGCGGATTGAAACAATACTCAATGAAAATATGGACGTTGCAACTAGCCAATACGGCCGTGTTCACCAGCTGCTAGGCCTGTTTAATGCAGCAGTCCAGCAGAATTCAGATGGTCACTTCAAACCGTGGGAGAGACGTCATCCAGGGTGGGCAGCAATAGAAACAAAAATGCGCAAAGCACCAGTTTCAGAGACTACAATCTTCATGCTGATTACCGTTCCAGTCTTATTTGGTGTAATCGTTCTGTCGAACTTTCTTGCCGGAGAAGGACTTGGCGCATTCTGTCTTACAAGCATAGTAATTTTCATCGCAGTAATCGCTGGAATGAGGTTTACCAAAAATATGTTTAGAACCATCAACCGACCAGCATTTAACTTACTGCGGGCGATGAATTTTGAATCATCATCCGGATTTAGCATAATTTCCGAGGAGATAAGAACCTCAGTGCTCTATATGTATATTCTTCAAAGAAAACCTGTTGCATGGCAGGAAAGAATGCTCATGATTGTTGAAGAGAAGAACAAATTACCAAAGAATTGGAACCTAGAATTGCCAGACTTTGATTCACACCTTGATGAAATTGGCCATATCGAAGACGGGGATTCGCCCTTCTGGGAAGCAGATGGCGCTGAGCCATATGAAGAAGAATAATCACGTTCCAGCGTTGTAGTCATCTAAGTATGCAGTTTGGTCATTTGTTAAACTGTCAATAGAAAACCCTAAAGTTGCTAATTTTGTCACAGCAAGTCCTTGATCTTGCTCTGTTGTAATATCGTAAACAATTGGTTGCATTTCCGAGCCTTCCTTTGCCAAGCGGCAAAGCGCTAGGTATTGATTAGCGAATGACATATCCATAACCTCAGATGGGTGGCCCTCAGCAGCAGCTAGATTGACTAAACGTCCATCTGCTAGGAGGAAAATCTTCCTGCCATCTTTCATAGTATACTCAACATTATTATCTCTAATGGTTCTATCACTGGAGGCTTGTGATTTGAGGTCCTCAATATTAATCTCACAGTCATAGTGTCCAGTGTTTGAAATTATTGCACCGTCTTTCATTGATGAAAAGTGACGGCCGACAATGACATCTTTCATTCCGGTAGCCGTGCAAAATATGTCACCATGTTTTGCCGCCTCGTCCATCTTCATTACTCTGAAACCGTCCATTACTGCTCTCAGTGCTGGGAGAGGATCGACTTCGGTGATGATAACATTAGCACCCATTCCTTGAGCACGCATGGCAACTCCTTTGCCGCAGTGACCGTATCCAGCAACAACAAAGGTCTTACCGGCAATGAGCACAGATGTCGCTCTTAGTATACCATCAATGGTTGATTGACCAGTTCCGTATACGTTATCGAAATCCCACTTAGTAATCGCATCGTTGACAGCGATTACTGGATATTTGAGGTCTCCTGCCTTACCCATTGCTCTCAGCCTGTGGACACCTGTTGTGGTTTCTTCAGTTCCACCAATAACACCGTCTGCATACTCACTTTTCTCGCCATGAACTCTTACGATTAGGTCTGCGCCATCGTCCAGCGTAAGGGTTGGTTTGAATTCAAGAGTCTTATCGATGCACCAATAGAAGTCTTCAACGCTTTGTCCGTGCCAAGCGTGAATGGAGTAACCCTCAGCGGCTAACCACGCAGCAACGTCGTCCTGAGTTGATAGCGGATTGCATCCAGACCACGAGATTTCGGCTCCCGCCGCGGCGATTGTCTCGATGAGAACTGCAGTTTCTTTTGTTACGTGAAGACAACCTGCAACCTTCATTCCTGCCAGTGGCTTGGTGTTCAGAGCTTCTTCTTTCAAAGCAGCTAAAACAGGCATTCTCGCTCTCGCCCAATCAACTCTCAACGCTCCTGAATCAGCCAGTGAAATATCGGCAACTGTATACTTGTCAGTCTTGTCCATGGGCATGCCTGCAACCTGTCTCTTTTGAACTCATTGACCCATGAGCCAATCAATTCAGGCGTTGCTTATTGCTGCTGTTGAACGTATTGTGCTGCATACTGCTGGGCATACGCTGCCGCAGTCTGTGCGTCATAACCTTGCGAGATAAATTGCTGGTAGTATTGCTGATATGCCGCTTCCATCGCAGGATTGGTTGCTGCCGCTGGAGCTGCTGCTGGGGCAGCACTTGCTGCTGCTCCACCTAAGCCTGCTTGGGCTGCATACTGCTGCGCATATGCTCTAGCAGTTTCTTCAGGGTAACCCTGAGCAATTAGTTGTTGGACATACTGTTCTACTGGATCTTGTTGGAAAGCACCAGTGAGGTTGAAATCTTTGTAATCACCATCCATTCCTTCTGCACCACTTCTGCGGAGGAATAACAGCGTCAAAACAACAATTATGATTATTGCTAGTGCACCAATTCCAATGAACATAACGTTAGTAGTAGCCTGGGCACCATCATCATCGTCGACTGTTGGCTCAATCCATTCTCCATCAACCAGACTGTAATCCCCTTCCCACTGACATTGTCCGGAAACGAATATCCAGCGTCCTGTTTTGTCGTTTAGATCAACCTCAGCTGGAACTTCAACTCCACGGCATATTGGCAGTGTTAGCGTGATTGATGTCGGGTTGTATAACTGGACGTAGTTAGGGTCAAGTGGGCTCAATTGCTGTTCTGTAACCCATCGCTTAGCAGTATCTTTTGACGGATCAAACTCGTAAACTCGGATGTATATTTCAACATCGCGCGAGACATTGGAATGGAATGCGTCAATGTTGAGACTCAACTCAAACGAATCTCCTGTTCCAATGCTGTTGGATAGAACTGCTAGCTCACCAGTGCCCTTTGCGGCTTCTCTGATGAAGAAATCTGTTTCATCAAGCAGCGCTTCGTCGGTGGTTATCTCAATGAAAGTATCACTCTCGTCTGAGCCACTGACAACAAATCCTGACAGATTGAAATACGAATCTGTGTATCCAACTCGGTCCGCCCAGTTGGTGAAGTCGATAACTGGGGGCTCGTCACCAAATCCTTGAGGTTTGACATCGAAACAGAATTCCATATCATCATCCCACTTGCCAGATTTATCGTAGACAGCTAGCTTGACCTTAATTGGTTGAATTGGTGCTTCAGTGTTCGGGTTAAAGGTCAAGTTTCTTCCGGCATAGGATTCACCATTCTCGTCTACACCATAGCCGCCAAATACGTAGGTCCATACGCCCTGACTTGCTTCGTAGTTTACGTATGTGTTTGAATTCAAGCTTATCGGGTCATCCCATGGCTTATCGAAAGTAACTTCCCACTCATAACGTTCGATACCAGAGCCTTCTAGTGCATCCGGGTCACTTGAGTTGCCTGCATTAAATTCAATCGGAATTTGGCCGCTTTCATCGAGGATAATTTCATACTTAGGATAATTATCATTAATTGAACATGTGCCAACGAGATTGATGTTATCAGCATAAGTATCCTTGATTACAACATATGCATCGGCAATCGGATTGAATGCGTCGGCATTTGCATCATTAGTTTCAACAGTTACCTGCAGCATTCTGGAGTGGCCGTTGTCATCGTGCAACCACAATGTTACCGTCCACTGCTCTTCCTGCTTGCACAGGCCTTGAGTACCGATTGACTTACAGAATGTCATGGTTGGCGAGGATTCTAGATCAAAGAGTGGTGAAACATAATGATCGATCTGTCCTGGTGCCATAGTAGCCATATCCCAAGAGGTTGGGCCGGAAATTAACCAATCTGTGCGTAAGTCAACTTGTGCATCGGATTGGTAACTGAAAGTGATTTCTGCGTTGCTCTTCATGTAATATGTTGCATAACCTGCACCCAACGCAGGGTCGGGTACGACTCCGTTGATTAGAATATCAGTTCCTTCACGCATCTCTCCGAATGGGTTAGGATAGTCGTTAACTTGGTATTCAAGCAGGTTCTTCAGCAGAGCGAATTCTAAACTATTAGCGTCTTCAGAATTAGTCTCTACATCGATTGTCGAGATTATCATACCGCCTGCACCGTAGCTACAAACTCCGAGCAGGACATCATCGGTATCATCTCTGTCGTGAATTATAGACTGGAACTTGGCCACATTCTGGTTGCCTGAACAAATCTTTGGCACATCATTTGTTGCCTCGCTGCCAATGTCTAATGCAGAGGATGCCACTGGACTAAAGCCCTCAAAGTTGCTTACATTAATGCTACTCATCAGCGGATGGAATGGATCATAAATCTCAATATCGCCAAACAATATTTCGGCTCCATTGGTCTTATCGGTTATCTCCAAACCAAGCGGAAGACGTGGTTCTAAACTTGTTCCTAAGCCGTAGGTCTGAGTGCCATGTGGTGCAAGGTGAGCTTGGATGGTTCCGCCACTGCTCATGAAGTTAACTAGGACTTGTTTTCGATTTACGTTGTTGACTGTTTCAGATAGCGTCTTGTAGTAAGCCCCACCGTCATCCTTAGCGGTGTTGAAATCCTGCCATGGCAGGATTATCTTATCGTAGTTGGTAAACCAATTTGTCTTGAAGTAGGTGTCCCAGTCATTCATGGTAAATTGTGTGTAGGTCTTGCCCATGATGGCTAAGTCCTCGATTATAGTCGAGGTTCCAGAGGTCTTATCGGAAAGAATCGCGATGTCAACATCTTCAGCGAATGTAGCATGGAAGAATCTTGCGTCTCCAGATGGGGTTCCGTCATCTAACTCAGCATGGTAGCTAATGTTGTAGGTATGACCATCTTGATAGCCAGCCCACGGGGTGAAAGACAAATCGATTCTTTGTCCGGGTACCAAGGTTTGGGCTGGACCAGCGTTTGTGGTGTGAGCAAGCGAATTTGTGGTTTCATCGAAGATGTTCATGTAGAATAGATAGTCGCCCTCTAACACACCGTTGGTAGCAGAGATATCCCAGTTGTGAGTCAATGAACTGTCTATTGGTAGGACACAGTTCAGCCTAACCTCTTCTAGACAAGCCAATTTGTTTGGTTGACTCAGAGAGATTTCAACTGACTTTACATCGAAGATGACTCTCTTGATGTTATTTGCAGTGGATAGTTCTTCAGCACCAAACCAATTAGTTCCAGCTGTTGTGTTGTCAAAGACTGTTTCAACTTCAACCATGTATACACCCGAAATGAAGTCATGGTCGGCAATTAGATCGGTTGAAACGTCTTCTGCATCGACACCAGTCCTACTGATCTCGTATGATGCATCTTCAACAAATGTGAATTCTTTGAGTGTTATGTTGTTTACACCGACACCTCTGAATCCGTCATTGATACCATTTCTACCATCATCATCGGAGTAGAAATCGAAGTTTATCTGCACCTCAGAATCTGCTAGACTCATACACTGGGTATCCCAATCAGCCGAATCAGCAGATGTTGTGTTTAGCACATATAGGTGGGTTAAATCGAGGCTGGTTGTCTTGACTAGGCCATCAGAGTTGAAGAATACGTTCCAGTTGCCACTCAAACCATCGGTAGTTCTTGGGTCTCCAATATACTCAATCTCATCGAAATCAATTGGGTTGGTAGCGTTGACTATACCATTTCCGTCCTCATCTATCTGACAGGTTCCGTCTTCATTGTAGTCATTCCACTGACCGTAAATGATACCTGAGTACTCTGTGGCCTCCTTCTCAAAGTCAACGGTTAGCGCAAGATAATCGCTTGGCTCAATATTTCCTTGGGAATCGACTTCATAGAATGTATCAGCATAATATTCGAATGACATCGAAACGAAGTCACCTGACAACTCGGTCATGTCGACATCGATTATTGTCATTGTCTCATTCTCCCAAGCGTCACCGTATCCGAGCGTGCCGGTTTGTGATAGACATGGATGTCCGAACCAATATGCTTCATTGTTAAACACAATTTCTGAAGGACACAAAACTGTGTCGTTGTATAACGAGCCCTTTGGATTATTACTCTCAGTATATCGTGTTCCGTCGGTCGCATTGTCGAATGTGATGATACAATCCGTTGTTGGATCTCCACACTTGACAGTAGATGGATCTGCGGTGAATACAGTTGCAGTAATGTCAAAGTCAACTACAGTATTACCCCAGTTGTTAGTTGTCGCAGATATTGGATAAGTTCCTTGGGCATATAGGCCACCGGGCGAGAAGAAGTCAATCGCTTCTAACGCCGGATCAAACAGATTGAACGGCGTCACATAACCAATAATTTCATCGTTCAAGGATTGTTCATCCCAGCCGTTGTTGGACAGCGTTGCAGAAATACGGTATGTCGTGTCATTGAGGAAATTTGCCTGCAAGTTTGCCACATATTCCTGACCTGGACCAAGATTATTCAGGTTGATTTGAGTTTGCTGATTTTGGACATTCGGGAAGAAGGCAGTGTTTTGCTTGGTGATGGTTAGATTATCAACACCAAATCCATCGTTTCCAGTCCACAATGATTCATTGTCGTCGGCAACTGAGCCTTCAAAACCGGTTCTAAATCTAAATCTTAAGTCAATTGTTTCACCGGCCCACGGACTCAAATCAAAGGTTCCAAAGCCCTCGTCAGTAAAGTTGTTCCAGCCGTAGAAAGTGTTGAAAGCGTATATTCCATAGTAGTACAGACCTTCAGCATATCCACCGACAACATTCTCCTTGTAAGCTCGATCAAGGTCGAAACCTCCCCACATGGACTTACCCGAGAAACATGCACCGGAGATGTATGCAGAGACTGGACAGTTGATGACCGACCAACCGGTCTCCTCGCTACCTACCTCAATCATCGCTAAGTCGTCCCAAACATCTCCGACCACGAAGCCGTTAGTGTCTGCGCTACCTAGCGCACCGAATCCAAGGTCTTGGAACAATTCAACGCTCATGAACGCACGGTCTGAGCCTGTTAAGTCAACGTCCCTAAGGACCATTGCTTCATCCCAATTCTTACCGTAGCCAGTCCATTCGCCACCGCTACTATTGGTAACCGTCTCTCCTGACCACATGAAATGAGTAGGGTTCAGATAGTTGGCTGAATAATCAGCCTGCGATTCATCCGGGTCGGTTCCTGAACCAGATGAAGGTGTAGTTTGCTCTTGCCAGTGGTGAGTTCCAGCTTCAACATAGTCAATGTAGTCCCACGTACAGCCGCTACCACAGACTCCCAAATCCTCAGGGCTGTCCCAATCGTTAGCATACACTGTTTGGTTGGTTGAATTGAGTTCGTCAACAATCTTCAATTCGACATCGAGAGTGGCACTTTGACCATTGAGAACATCCATACCTGTGTTGGTGATTGTGACATTTAACTCTCTAGAACCTTCACCTACATAGCCAATATAGCGGTCTACAGGAGAAATTTCTATGCCGGAAACTGACAGGTCCTTGTTGTCCATTTCAATGACCGTGATGGTGTCGTATTGACCGTCCCAGCCAAAGTTGTCTCTCCAACCGCCAAATCGCCAGTTCTTGTGAGCTACAACAATATCCGGGGCTGAATTTGCGCCACCGGCAAGTTGGCCAACCTCAGCAGTGTGTGGTCGGCGACCAGCAGCGTATGATAGTGGACTCAAGTGCCCACCACTACCGTCAGATAATGTGACCTGAATTGAGGTAGGATAGTTGAGGAAAAAGTTAGATGATGTGCCACCAGCAGAGTCAGTTGAATTCTGCTGGTAAGCAATTGTTGGATTGATGAAGTCGGGTTCAGAATCACCGTTCAAATCAGCGATAGTGATACTCCACGAAATGTATGGTCCGAAGTATGCTGTTTGTGGATTCGACCATGTCCCTGAGGCACTCGAAGTAACATACGTGACATTCACAACGTTTTCATCATTTAATGCCAAAACATCAGCCACGCCATCTCCATCAATATCAGCAACATCTAGGTCTTGTGAAGTTACAGTTGCCATATTTATGACGTGCTCAGAAGTACTAGTTGGAGTGGTAGAGAAGGTATATGTTAGTGGGAAGGAGTTAGTTTGACAGTTGAACTCAACAATTGACACGTTATCATCATGCCCAGGATTTGTTACCTGGCCTGTTGCGTAGTCTAGACCCTCGCTCCTTAGCAACCACAAATCATTATCGAAACAAGTTCCACCGCCGCCGAATCCACCACCAACTTGTGATTCTCCCCAATCACCTGCAGCAAAGGCTCGGTAGGTATTCTGTTGAGATGGTCCTAAATTCGTGATAATACCTTGAGTGTTGGAAGACACTGGTCCGAGATAAGTTACGACCCTTTGAGTGGTTATGTCTGCTTGTAGGTCCAAAATCATCACGTCATCGTTGCCATCTTGGTTTAGATCAGACACCTCTAGGTCCCAAGCCCAGAAGTGAGTAAATCGAGCGCCAATTGACCAAGTCTTCTCGTTACATCCGCCGTTTTCGATAATAGTAACGTTTCCTGGTTCACCGGCTGGAGAGCCATCATCGTTGGTCTTGAAAGGATTGTTTCTTTGGAAAATTACAATGTCAATAGCACTGTCCCCAGTGAACTCACCGACTTCGATGAACTGCACGTTGGAAAACTCGTCCCAATCAGCATTTCTATCTTGGTTGGCAGATACCCAGATGTCTTGGCGTTCAGAGAAATCACCATTACCGTCATTCCATAGCACAGTGATGGTATGTGTTCCATCCGTTGCCACTGCGATGTCGTTGTGACCGTCGCAATTGAAATCCCCGATAGCAACATCATGGGGGTCACGATTTGTGGTGTAAGTTCTTGCTTGAGAAGCACTTGCAGTAGTTGCTAATGCTGCGGTAGTGGAAAGTACCATCAACATACAAAGTAAGATGCTTCTTGCGCGGGCTTTGAAGAGATTGTCTTGGGAAAACATCATCATCACTTGTTGAGCCACACATACTACCACTTTAATTGCTTTGGAATTTTGTCCTTTAATCAACATGCTACATGCGTAACAGTAGAGCGAAATAGGCAAATATCAATCCGGCCAAAAGTTATCAAACTTTACCGGCTAACCAACGCGGCGATGGACCCCAACCGATGGCATCGCCACCGTGAACTTTAACCAGTTTACCCGCCGAAAATAATGACTCGAGCCAGACTTCAAGCGCTGTCCCCTCGCGATTACCCAACTTTTTGCTCGCAATCTCTTCAATATCACTGGTTTTTAACGCAGTAAAACCGTAATCACGAACGACAATATTCATCAATTCTCGAAGCCATGCCTCTGCCATTGGATCAACACTCATTGTACCCTGCACGGGTAATGGTTCATCCAGTTCAGAAAAAATGTCCATTAGTTCAATCGGGTCAGGTTTAGTTAGATTGTCAAGCCCAAGTGCTCGTAATTCACTATCTAAATCTAATTCTCCAATCGGCCTTCTGACTACCGGAATACGAGACGGGTCGGGTTCGGGACCCATATCCAGAGGCTTGTCGCCCAGTGGTTGATCATCGACATCAATGTCAACGTTGGCTTTGGTTTTAGATGATATTCCTGAGGTATTTGTGGCTTTCACTTCTTGGCCGATTGGCATCATCCAACCGACTCCCTCTAAACCAAGTTCGGCAACTTTACTTCGGACCCAATCTGCATCACCACGTAGCAGTATCTCGGTGTCATTTTCATCGGAACGAAAACGATATTGGACAAATCCCTTAAGTTCCGCCATATGAAATCCTCAAACTAACCTGCCTTCAAGATGACGCTCTATTTAGCCAACTGGCGCAGAACCGTGTGCAAGATTCCGCCGTTACGATAATACTCAACTTCAACTGGAGTGTCGAGCCTAACTTGTGCCTCAAATTCAATGACACTACCATCTGGTTTAGTTGCCGTGACAGTTAACATTTGCAAAGGCTCAACATCATCCGTAATCGGTATGCTGTAGGCCTCATTGCCGTCGAGGCCAAGGGAAGTGTGAGATTCGCCTGCTTTGAATGTCAGGGGAAGTACGCCCATGCCAACTAAATTGGAACGATGAATTCGCTCAAAAGATGTCGCAATTACGGCTTTCACACCTAGTAGGTAGGTCCCTTTCGCCGCCCAATCTCGAGATGAGCCAGTACCATATTGGGAACCGGCGAGAACAACTTTTGGTCCATCATAACCATTTGCCGCATCGTAGACGGAGACTACCTCACCAGATTGTGGATGTTTAGCGTATCCACCTTCAGTTCCTGGCGCCATTTGATTCCTAATTCTTACATTAGCAAATGTCCCTCGCATCATAATTTCATGATTGCCACGGCGGCTTCCGAAGGAATTGAAATCACGTTGTTCAACACCTCGCTCAACCAACCACTGACCTGCTGGACCTGTTTTGGGGAAGGAGCCTGCTGGTGAGATGTGATCTGTGGTAATTGAATCGCCTAGTTTTAGCAACACCTTTGCATCATGAATGGATGAGATCGGTTCGGGTTGCGAGCTCAGGCCGGAGAAAAAAGTTGGCAATCTAATGTAGGTGGAGTTTTCTTCCCATTGGTAAAGCGGGCTAGTCTCCGCTGGAATTGAGTCCCAGCGTGGCTCATTCATCGCATCAGCATAGCGCTGTCTAAACATTTCTGGAGTGATTGCCGATAATGCATCGGCTAATTCCTCATCAGTTGGCCATACATCGGATAACATAACTGGCTCGCCTTCACTGGAGTATCCAAGTGGTTCAGTATGCAAATCTACTTCTAAATTCCCTGCGATTGCATACGCCACAACCAATGGTGGGCTAGCAAGATAGGAGGCCTTGACTTTACTGTGAACTCTGCCTTCAAAATTCCTATTACCAGAAATTACCGAGCCGACTATCAAATTTGATTCTTCTATTGCATCATCAATTTCTGTTGGTAGAGGGCCAGAATTACCAATACAGGTGGTGCAGCCATAACCCACGACATTGAAGCCCATTTCGTTCAGATCTTCTTGAAGACCTGTAGCCTCGTAGTATTCTGTGACCACTCTACTTCCGGGAGCGAGCGAGGTTTTCACCCACGGTTTAACCATCAGGCCACGCTTTCTTGCATTGCGCGCAAGTAGACCGGCTGCTAACATAACACCGGGATTTGAAGTATTGGTACAGGAAGTAATTGCTGCAATAACAACATCACCATGGTTCAGGTCAAACTTTTCCCCGTTGTAGTCGACAATAGCACTGTTAGATAGCTCAGCCTCGCTTAAACCATGACCTTGGTGGCCCAATTCTGCAGTTAGTGATTCGATAAAGTGTGACTTCATGTCAGTCAAATCTACTCTGTCTTGCGGGCGTTTTGGTCCAGCAAGTGCTGGCTGTACTGTATCTAGATCCAACTCCAATAGGGCCGTATAGGATTTTTCTGCGTTATTAACATCATACCACAGACCTTGAGCTTTACAGTATTCTTCTACTCCAAGAATTGCCTCGTCTTCCCTGCCGGTGAGACGCATATATTCCAAAGTCCGCTCATCGACGGGGAAAAAGCCGCAAGTAGCACCATACTCCGGCGCCATGTTAGCGATTGTTGCCCGATCAGCCAAAGTTAACGCAGCCATTCCACTCCCGAAAAACTCGACAAATTTTCCAACAACGCCGTGTTCTCTGAGCATCTCAACAATGCGCAGTGTCATGTCTGTTGCCGTGACTCCGGGGTTTAATTTCCCCGTCAGACGAACTCCTACTACATCTGGTGCAAGCATGTAAATTGGCTGACCAAGCATAACTGCTTCAGCTTCGATACCACCTACACCCCAACCTAGGACACCTAAACCATTAATCATAGTCGTGTGAGAATCGGTGCCAACTAGTGTATCAGCAAGCCACACACCATTTTCTTGCCGTGCCACACTGGCCAAGAATTCGAGATTAACCTGATGAACTATTCCTCTCGAAGGTGGCACAACTTGGAAATCTTTGAGCGATTTTTGGCCCCACTTCAAGAAAGTGTAACGCTCCATATTGCGCTGATATTCAATGTCAAGGTTCATCTCTAGAGCATTTTCAAACGCACCGGAAATATCCACTTGCACTGAGTGGTCAATAACCAAATCAACCGGCACCTGAGGATTTACCTTCTCAGCATTACCACCCATCTCAACCATGGCATCTCGCAAGGCTGCTAGATCGACCACGGCTGGAACTCCAGTGAAATCTTGTAAGATTACTCTGGATGGTCGGAAGGGTATTTCGCCACGCTCGCCATTGGCTTGCCAACCAGCGATGTTTCGCACATCCTGCTCCGTTACTAGGAAACCATCATTACCCCTCAGTGCACCCTCAAGTAGGATTCTAATTGAATAGGGTAAGTGTGAGGTATCGATGCCGTTTTCATCGAGACCGGAGATTGAATAATAGTCGCCACCAATCGACAGTTGTCGCTTCGTATTGAAGGTGTCAATGGTCGCCATGGTCAGACCTAAATCAAAGACATCTATCAATCAAACGCTTTGCTGGATGATTTGACCCTACCAGAAATACCACCAAGGAGTGTTTGTTCCGCCATTGGTAGTAACGCTAACTAATGTTACTGGGTTGTAAGGCTCATCGCTGTTTTGAGGGTCACTCGGGTTTTTGTTAGGTGTTTGAACCTCGCTGATCGAAGTAATATGCTCGCAGCCATCAGCAACATCGCCAAATACTGTGTGGACGCCGTCTAAGTGACTAGGAGTGCTGTCTTCTGGTATCAAGAAAAACTGACTACCTCCGGTGTGTGGATTCGAGGTTTTGGCCATTGAGATAGTGCAGGGAGTGTGAAGTAAGCCATTATCAGCTTCATCAGGAATTGTGTATGAGGTTTTTCCACCGCCACAATCCAGTGAACTGTCCATCGCCTGACCGTCGCAATAGCCATACCAATCGGCAGCATAGCCACCGGTTCCGTCGCCTCTTTCAAAATCGCCACCTTGAATCATAAAACCATCGATTATGCGGTGAAACTGGGTGTTGTCGTAATTTCCATCAACCGCATGGAGATGCAGATTTTCGACGTGTATCGGTGCACTTTGCGGTGCTAAATCTATGGTGATAACTTCGTCCTTGAACAGACCATCTGCATCCGTCCA
>DAWS01000132.1:0-6830 GCA_002506025.1 Euryarchaeota archaeon UBA111
CTTAATTCTGCATCGAGATTGGATAAGGGTTCGTCCATTAGGAGAACCTTTGGCCGTCTTACTAGGGCACGTCCTAAGGCGACTCTTTGTCGCTGCCCGCCGCTCAACTCCTTGGGTTTCTTATCTAAGTGTTCAACCAAATCTAACATTTCTGCGGCCTCCTGAATGCGCTGTTTGATCTCATCTCCGCTTAATTTAGACTGTCCCTTTGCCATGCGGAGTCCAAATGAAAGGTTGTCAGCAATTGTCATGTGAGGATACAGCGCATAAGATTGGAACACCATTCCAAGTCCACGAGCGCCTGGTGGCAAATGATTAACTGTGACTCCATCAATCTGTATTTCTCCATGGGTGACTTCCTCGAGGCCGGCAAGCATTCTCAATGTGGTCGATTTACCGCACCCTGAAGGGCCCAACAACACTAAGAATTCACCATCTTTAATTTCCAAATCTAAGCCATCTACTGCAACAAAGCCATCATCATATTGTTTCGATACCGCATTATACCTCACGCTAACCATCGTATCACCCCTTTACCCCTCCAGCCGCTAGTCCCTCGATCAGGAACTTCTGGAAGAATAGGAAAAGTAACGCCACTGGTAAACTAACAAGTATGCTCGCAGCAGCAAAGTCACCCCAGGCTTGGCCGGTGGCTGAAATAAGCGAGGCTAGACCGACCGGTAGCGTATACATATCATTGGAAGTGTTGAATGTCAGTGCTAAGAGGAACTCATTCCATGCCGCTAAGAAACTAAACAATGCCGTTACGGCGACTGCAGGCAGGGATAGAGGTAAGACTACCTTGCTAAATACCTGAAACTGGTTACAACCGTCCAATGTAGCAGCTTCTTCTAACTCACGTGGGACGGTATCAAAGAAACCTTTGAGCATCCAAACGCACAATGGTAAGGCAGTAACACAATACGCAAGAATCAATCCCAAATGAGAATTGAGCAAACCCAATGTTTTCATTACCAAGAAGTATGGAACTAGTATGATAATGCCAGGGAACATCTGCACTAACAAAAATGCAAACATTGAGACATCGCGCCCAGTGAATTTGTACCTACTGAATGCGTATCCTGCAGGAATGGCAATGACTAATCCGAGTATGCTAGTGCCAATAGATACAATCAGCGAATTTCTAAACCACAACCAAAATGACTCACCTTCGAGAATTTTTGCAAAGTGCTCATCCGTGAATGAATCGCCAATTTCGCCACCCAGTGCGTTACCTGGAGAAAGCGCAATATCGAAAATCCATATAATCGGAATCAAAGTAATCACTACGAAATGGAGTAATGTGATGTGAGAACCGGCCGTTTGATGCTGCTTTTGTAGATTGAAATTTCGCTTTAATCCATATTCAATCGCTGATGTCGATAGTTCTCTAGTCGCCCATACTGAAACTGCACGGTTTGACAGCCAAAATAGCGATATTACGCCCGGTCCAATCATCCAAGCGTTAAGCCAGAAATTGAATAACGAGTTCGGCATTAAAAGCAGCCGATATACACCGAGAGAAATTATTGCTATGCTGATCATTAAGGCAATATTTCGCTGCTGAACTTGATTTGGCTGTGGTAACGAAGCACGGAGTGTTGCTAACGCAGCACAACCAATGAAACCAATCAACAATAGTTGGTTATCGCCTCTTAGAAAATCAAAAGTTAACAAGAGACAATTCACGATGGTAGCTACCACTAACCAACTACGCAGGGTTACTACCTCAACTGGAGTATACCAAGCTCGTATTACCTCCTGATTAATCATGCAGCTGCCTCCGTCGCATTTGTTTGCTTCATATATGTCCAAGAGAATGCAAGTAGCATCAGGAAAATTATGACTGACCATGCTGCTGCGACACCATAAGCACCATCACGGAAAGCAACATCGTAGACATATGTGATCAATATATCGGTCTGGCCGGGTTCACCAAAATACAGATCCGGGCCGCCATCAGTCATCAGGTAAATCACATTAAACATGTTAAATGTCCATATGAAACCAAGCAATGACAATGGCACTAAAGCACTCCTCAAGTTAGGGAATGTCAAATGTCTGAAAGCGTCCCAACCAGTAACACCGTCAATTTTTGCGGCTTCATACATGTCACTTGGTAATGCTTGGAGAGCGCCACTAATCGACATCATCATGAACGGAATACCTAACCATATATTGACCAAAATTACAATGATTTGCGCACCGGTAGGGTCAGATAGGAAATTTATGTCCGTGCCCAATAAATCATTGATCAATCCATCAGGTTGGAACATCCCTTTCCAAACGAGTACCGATATGTAAGATGGAACCGCCCAAGGCAATAGCAAAATTGTCCGATAGGCGGTTTTCCCTCTAATATCAGCGCGTTGTAAGACCAGTGCCAGGAATAGCCCAATACCAATATGAGCAGTAACATTGACTACCGTCCAAACTAATGTGAAAATGGTTACGCGCAAGAAGCCTGAAGCCGTCAACACCTCCCAAAAGTTAGCCAGACCGATGAAAACCTGCTCGCCTAGACGTGTCTGGTCTGCATCGGTAAAAGATAACCAGAACCCATACATTACGGGGTAAAAAGTCAATATTGCCAGGGCTAGCATTGCTGGAGCGATATAGAAATGAGCAAGACGAGAGTTGGTTCTGCCAAGTTGTCCGTCGCGATAGCGAGCATAGGAAAGTAAGGCAATCAGTGAAAGGATAATCGCACCGATGGCAAACATGACTGGTGAGGTATCACCAGAATCAGGTCGCTCATCACCAACCCCGGTCAATGCTTCAATCGATAACAACAATCCTGATGCCGAGTAGACCTCGATAGAGTGCAACTGGTTTGGAACCATCCCAGTAAGCGTGCATTCAATATTTTCAGCCCCGCTTGGAAGTAACCTTGTTTGGCCCATCTGATTCATTTCGATTCCGTCAGCAGTACAATTATCATACCCTGCTGAAAGCATGCCTTGGCCAGTATCGGGAATGATTTCTGTATGCAATTCACCGTCGAGGAAAATTGAATAATTAGTCTCTGACTCGGCAGTGAAATTTACTTGAATTGTTCGATATCCAGTGTTTGGGGCTATTGCCTGAGCACGCTGAAGATTATCGATTAACGATAGTAACTCTTCGTTAGCATCGGATAATGCTGCGTCTGTCGAAGCTATTCCGGTATATGCCTGCTCAAAAGCCGTAGATAGTGGTCCATATACCAAGGACATGGCGCGCGTTGTCGGTGCTGGTGTTGCGACCTTAGTTTGTTCAAGGAAGCCAGCAATCACCTCATCGTCGAGAATCTCCTCATCGGTTTCGAGTGCAGTATGAGTCGGCATTGTATAGGTCTCGAGAGCAAATTCTTTCTGCACCGATGCTGAAGAAAGCCACAGGGCTAGTTCTGTAGATGCCACTTTGTGGGAGCTCTGTTTGCTGACTGTCCAGCCCTTGTAAGTAACCAAAGGCGACATACGTTCCCCTGTTTCTGTAACTGTTGGAAGTAGGGTTTGACCAATGCTTAAGCGACTATCTTCATAGGTTGCCCAATTCCATGGACCGTCAATTATCATCGCAGCTTTAGAAGTAATGAACTGATTTTTCATACCCTCAATTTGAGTCCCGGTTGCTACAACTTCATGCTCCAATTCTAGATCCAGCATCCACCGCATCGATTCACTGGAACCGTTAGAGTCCAAAGTTGGGTTGCCAGATTCATCGAATAATGCACCACCAAATCCTTCTTGAATTGGGAACCACCAATACGCGGTTTTGATTGGTAAGGCTAAGCCTTGAACATCCTGTCTAGTTAATTGCTCAGCAGCAGATAGCAGATCCTGTTCCGTCCAAGTGCTATCTGGGTAATCTAGACCTTCTGCGTCAAATAATGCTTTGTTGAAAATTAATGAGAGACAATCTTGTGATGCTGGAATACCATACAATTCTTGCCCATATCGCATTGCATCAAGCGCTCTTGTTTCGAATAGTGAGCGGTCTTGAGGAGTTAGGTGTGGGCGTAGGTCTTCAAGCAACGGAAAGCCATCTACTCTTACCTCGCCAATTGCGCCTAATTGATCACTCGATAAACGCATTAAATCAGGTGCCTCGCCACCTTGGGCGGCCGTCATGAATAATTGGTCTGCGTTAGCAAAAGGTACCATAGTGATTTCAACAGTAATATTCGGGTTTACTGCCTCGAAGTCTCTTACTGCGTTGGTGAAAACCTGTTCTTCTTTACTTTCCGCAGCAAAAGTGTGCCACACCTCTATGGTTATCGGCCCGTCTGCCAAAGTTGAGGATTCGGTATCACCGCCGCCAAAATCAAGGCAACCTGGGGTTAGAAATGCCAAGATGAAAATTACCGTGAGTATCCCCCGATTAGACAATGCCTTGGAGGGGACTTGGGGCATAGTTGAGCCTCTAAACCGCATAAATAAAAGAGATTTGGCATATTACTCCAATTTCTGCCTGAGTGCTTCGACTGCTAACACACTGACTGCGACCTGTAGGTTGTAAGAAGGAACAAATCCATCCATTGGTAGTTTTACCACGAAATCCGCTGCCTCCAAGGTCTCTTGGCTTACTCCATCTCGCTCTGCGCCAACAACGAGTAATGTGTCGTTCTTCAGGTCCACATCCCATGGGCCTCTATCGCCGATATCTTCTGCCGCAACAATGGTTAAACCATGGGTTTTAGCTTTCTCAATTATCTCTTCGGTGGTAGAATAAATCACTGGAATGAACCGGTCTGCACGCATGCTTGCCCGTCTGATTGTTCGCCGCTCTTCATGGGTCTTAGCGACATTTAGTACGACCCCATCTGCACCACTCACCTCGGCAGTTCGAATGGCAAAACCTAGATTGGTCGAATATGTAACTCCATCAAAAAACCAAATTGTTCCGCCTCGGGCCATTAATTCATCAATCGAATCGGTTTGAAAACGCCCTACTAATGCTAGGGCATCGACATTACCAGCTGCAGACATGCGCCACAAATCATTGGTTGAGCCCTCTTCCAAAGGAATGTCATTTTGTTTACATAGTTCCCTAATCGATGATGTATCCTTATCGCGGTCGACAAGTACTCTGTCGATTGGTTGGCCCTTCATTAGCGCTTGATAAACTGCATCTGCACCCGTTATCTGCCCGGCCATGGTCGGATGTAGAGCATTACCCTCATGAGCCTGTCCACACTAGCATGTCCATGGCGAAACAGCATAGTCCTCGTTTCCTAGCCATGGTAGAAGCCGCGCGCAGTGAGATTGGCGAGTGTAGTGCAGAAGAGTTACCTGAGCTAATTGAGGCTGGCGCAGTGGTAATCGATGTTCGAGAAAATCACGAATTTGAGGCTGGTCATTTAACTGATGCCATCCATATCGGCAAAGGCGTTATTGAGCGCGATATCGAGAAATCAGGGTTTGAAGATTCACAGAAAATAATTCTCTATTGCGGCGGCGGCTTTAGAAGTGCAATTGCAGCAAAATCTCTGCAAGATATGGGTTACACTGATGTCATGTCATTGTGGGGCGGTTGGCGAGGCATCTTAGCTGCTGGACTAAAGACATCTACGGACTAGAGAGACGAGCGGCCGAAGACAAATCATTAAGAAAGCCAGTTCAGACAAATTACCAATGGCAAAGAAAGGTGTTTTGCTAATCAACGTTGGTACACCTGATGAACCAACAGTAAAATCTGTGCGTAACTATCTACGCGAGTTTCTCCTAGACCCCGATGTTATCGACGCACCTTACATAATTAGACAGTTGCTGGTTAGGGGAATTATTCTCAGAGTCAGGCCGAAAAAAATCGCTCCTCTATACCGAAAGATATGGATGGATGAGGGCTCACCGCTTAGAGTATATTCCGACCGAATCACCAAGTCGCTCAATGAAATGGTTGAAGATGTCGAATTCGACTTCGCTATGCGCTATGGCAATCCATCTATTGAATCTGGTTTGATGAGTTTGCGGGACAAGGGTGTCGATGAGCTACTATTGCTACCAATGTTTCCACACTATGCCCAAGCAACTACAGAATCTGCCCTAAAACATACTTACAAACAACTGAAATCGATTAATTGGAGTCCGAAGATAATCGAGATGGGGCATTTTGATACCGATGAAGAATATGTAATCCCACTGACAAACTCAATACAATCCCAACTGGACAATGATGCTCACTTACTATTCTCTTATCACGGGTTACCCGTATCTCACGTCAAGCGAGTCGATAAGAGCAAAAACCATTGTCAGAAAGTCAGCGACTGTTGCTCAATTAAGTCTGAAGCAAATTCACTATGTTACGGTCATCACTGCATGAATACTACTCAAACAGTAGTTGGCTTATTGGGTCTTAACGAAGACCAGTGGTCGATTAGTTTCCAAAGTAGGATCGGTCCAGTAAAGTGGTTAGAACCCTCAACTATGGATAAAGTCGAAGAATTAGTCAAGCGAGGTGTCAAGAAACTTGCTATCGTTGCTCCAGCCTTCCTTGCTGATGGACTAGAGACGCTAGAAGAATTAGACATCGGTATTAGAGAACACTTCCTCGAATTAGGCGGTGAGGAATTAATTGTTATTAAGTGCCTAAATGATAATCAAGACTGGGTTGAAGGGCTTAGTAAGCTTATTACGAAAAAATTCAGCAACCCTGTTGCCGCCTAGAATAGTTCAGCAATTCGCTCTGCTTCTGCGACAACGTGCGTTATTGATACTCCGCTCACAGACCATCCAACATAACTGCAGTCGTGCTCAATTTGGCTTAACCTAAGCATATACCCGGGAGGGTATCGCGGGATGCGCCTCTCACCAATTTTAGCAAATAACACTGGCTTTTTGCCTAGTATT
>DAWS01000132.1:7166-7710 GCA_002506025.1 Euryarchaeota archaeon UBA111
ATTCTGCACAATCAAGTACTGATTGGTCGTCTCCGTCCCAGCGACTGTGTGGCACCATTAGACGAAACAATCGGTGTCCTGCCGGACTACGCTTTGATTGATGAATATCGCTCTCATTCAAGATTCCGCTAATTGGAATATTGTTGTCAGGAATCAAGGTTCCGTAACCGATTTTTGCTTGAGAAACTGTTTCGTTTTTGTAACCTACAGCAAATATTGACAATTGTGATTCTGCATAACTGTCTTGGAAACCCGGTGCCGCCCAGACAACAGATTCTATTGGGACGCCATACTGTTGTGCTACTGATTCTGGTGACTTAGCGGGCTGATTATATTCGATTGTCACATTATCCAACGAGGATAATTTCTTTGCTAAAACGTCGATTATTACTTGCATTCCGCCTTCAATTGATGCAATGCTACCACGACGAGGAATAAAAATTGGATATGATTGTGCAATGAGCTTCCGTAACTTCGATTTTTTTACTGGAGGTTCATTGCCGAACTTTGTCAATGAAGGCATGAGGAAATCAGCATCTACATT
>DAWS01000159.1:0-9741 GCA_002506025.1 Euryarchaeota archaeon UBA111
TCGAAAAGCCGGTGCAAGATTAACTATTTTTTTGACAAATATAGGTCAATACCTAAATGATACCAAAGTCTGAGCGTAGCATGGCATCCGTTGTGCGACACCAGACCCGGTTGCGCAACAGCCGAGAGGATGCTGCAGTCAGTGAAGTGCTTGGTGTCATAATGATGCTAGCCATGGTAGTCTCAATTATGGGCGGAGTTTGGGTGTTCCTCAACCCCTACATTTCTGATTTTGAAGATAATACAAACTGGAATGCTGCAAACGGTATTGCTGATCGGTTGGAGGACCGAATTGATGTCGCCGCTGATTCACCGGATGGTACTGGAATCCGACATAAATTAGGCATGCGGACATCGATGTTACAGGGAGTCAGCAACCTAGAGATATGGTCAATAAGTGCTGATTTATCACCCGCTGATATCATAAAGATATCTGCATTCACTACGACTAGTTTCTCGGTAAGCAGCGTCAACGCAACCGCAGAAAAAGTTTTGATTCATCACGAAAATGGCATTAATGAATTCCAAATTGATGATTCTAATGGATTAGTTAGCCACAATCTGCAACTTACCGATTGGTACGTCATAACCGTGCTAGATGGAAACGACGAACCCATTCATAAAACTGTCAAATATACCATATCAGGATTAAGGATAATCACAAGTTTAGGCAATGGAGAGCATGAAATCTATCTAGTAAACAACGCCAGAATTGAACACTTTGCTGATTCAGCGTGGGAGATAAGTAAATTCCCAAGAGTTGAATTCGACGAACTAGCAACTGGTGGAATTAGACTTTCAATCATACTAACAAATATTGAGGTCAATGGGAGCTTAGGCAGCGCCAATCAGCTAGGCCTTGACATCATTTCTGCTGGTAGCTTAAACCCATTTTCAGGTCCTTGCTACAATGTAAGATATTCACTGACCAACTCAGTTGCTCCAGTAATATCACCACAATATGATGACCAATGGCTTAGTGAATATGTGTTAAATCGAGCATCTGGAACCCTAGACAGTTTCGTTGGGCTAGCACCATTTGAACGAGCAAGCGGTGCTGATGGAATAACTGTTAGTTCATTAGGTGAATCAGTTTACTTTGATTTATCGATCAACAAGGTTGTGGTTGAGAAATGAAGCGTAACATTATCCGTGATGATGAGGCGGTTTCTGCCGCAGTCGCAACTGTGCTATTATTTGGTGGCGTAGTGTCAATAATCGGCCTAATGCTAGTCTCTATGATACCAATAATCGAGGAGCTTGAGGGTTCTATCGAGAGAGATGATATGTCGTCCCAAATGATGATTCTTGCCCAGCAAACCGAAGTTTTGAGCGAACACGGAATGCCTGGTGACTCAACAGAAGTCGAACTAATTCCTCTAGACGGAAGCTTATCGTGGGATAGCACTAGGGGTGGCATGTGGTATTCAGCCACCTGGCAGGACGATACAACTTTTAGGATGAAAAGCATACTAGACTTTGATGATCAGATAGAGGTTAAACACCCTGAAAGTAAAACTACAGCAATCTGTTTCGATGATTTACGCCTAGGTCCAACTCGACCATTTTTCTACTCTATACCAAATTGGCTGGGAACCCTCGACATAACTGCGCAACAAGGGCTTGCATCCCCATTGGGTCCAATCAAGATTAAACTCCATAGCGGTGATGCTCTTTTGCAGATAATCGAAATGAATGTTGATGATTCTGTAACCATAGACGCAGCATTGTATGCTAATTTACGACTTGAATCTAGCCACGAGTTAGCAATCCTAGGCAGCGCAGGGCAGGGTGGAGCAGCGCTAATTACTCCTAATAATCCAAGTAAGATCGACAATACGGGCAGGTCGTGGACCATTCCACTACCAGCTGGTGAATCAGTAATCAATGTGATAAGTAAAGATGCTAATATGGTAACTACTATGATTGATGGGGATGAAAATACCGCAATAGTAAACCCAGATATTAGTTCTAGAATTGGTACCAACTGGCAAAGCTCAATTGTTCTCAGCGAGCCAGGCGTAATTTCGGTTACCACCAGTGCGCCATCACACCTTGCCCTGATTACTGAAGAGACAGGCAACTCTGGCATAATCAATCTAAGGTCGTCATCAGGCGCTTACATGGGAACTGAATTCTTGACCCCTCATATGTCTGGTTTCCTAGAATTGACCAATCCATCCTTAACCACCGCAACAGCAACCTGGCAGGGAGGTGGAGTATCGATCCCTAGCCAGACCAGTGAAAGCATTTCATGGCCACCTTCCGGTCTCGCTGGCTCACCAATAATTGATGTAGACAAAGACATTTTAGTCAGGTGGCATAATAATCAATCTAGTGGAGTAAGTAACGGTGCAAGCATCATTCCAGCCGTCGATACCGGATACTCATCAGGACTGGAACACATATTCACAACTTACAATTCTGCAGCCGATGATTTGGTGGTAACTCAAATAGCGGGATACAGTTCTGTTTGGAACTACACAGGACCAAGCTCATTCAACCACACTTCTAGCTACCTTGACCAATTTTATTCATTTTCTGCAGACCAAGGGGACCATCAAATATCGGTGACAAAAGACCACCCAATCAGAGTATACCGCGTTAGTGGTAATTCTGGATTAATCGAGATCCATCATGATGGTGAGGAACGATGTTTAGGCATTGATACGACTGCCAGTGGCTGGATTTCAACAGATTTACCATGGGACACTGTCGCAGGACGAAGTGAATTACAAATCCTACAAGCATGGAGTGTTGGTTCACACCCTTCGAGTTATTCTGTCAACCTAATTGCAGCAAGCACAGAGTCTGATTACGCTTCTGTTGCATCTGCATGGATTTTCCACATATCTAGGTTGACTTACGAGTTTACATCATCTGTAACTGGCATGGAGGTAGCATACTCTAACGGCGCTGTATTGACTAATCATCCTGAATTTCAACCAACTGTCCTGAAACAGCCCAATGATAGGTCTGGACCAGGGCCAAGATTTGCCTCAACAATACCCGCACTAAATCCTACCTCTGATAGCACTGTTGGTGCTGGTGTAATGAATCTAGATATCGAGTTATCATACCGTGAATCACTGGCTTCGGAGTCTGCTTATGAGGTAAGAAGAGGTTGGTACAGTCCGTATGGATCAGCCATTGCTAATTCAGCTGCCAGTGGCTTAGACCAAAGCCTTGATTGGACAATTTATCCCGGAAGTTTGGACTTACTAACTGATTATATTGGTTGGGTTCCTGACCCAAGTATCGGTACATCTGAAGCGGTCTGGCATACCAATGGAGAATTAATTCAATTTAGCTTACAATTATCCTCACTCGATGTTACTATGGCGGAGGCGGTAGAATGAATCGAAAGCTAACTAGGGTAAAAGATACGTCTGGTGCTGCCACAGAACTAGGATATATTTTCACATTCTTACTCGGAGTGCTGCTTCTTTCGGTATTTAGCATTTGGACTTGGGACATCGAGACTGCAACCCGTGAAAGGTGGAATGAAGAAGCAATTCAAATGAATCTAGATGATTTAGCTGCTGCTGTCGAACGAGCAGATGAAGCGAGTCGCCTTGGTGACATAGAATATACTGAGTGCGTTTGGTGGCGAGCCACTGAGGCGAATGAAAACCTGTTCACCATCAGTCTTACGGATAACTCTCTACTGTTGATTGATGATGGAGGGGCGCTGGACACCGAAGTATACATTTCAGGAACTGGTTCAGGAAATCACACCGGTAGCATTGACTTGTCAGGTGCCCAGATGATTTGGGTCAGCCATAAAGATGGAGTTACATCGATTGATATCAATAGGCCTCAGTGAGTGCTATCTACCCATGACCGCATTGTGAACTCGGTTTTGCACCTCACGCATTCTTGACTTAGCGCCTAGTTCACGAAATACTGATAATGCTCTCTGCAAATATTCCATACGCCGAGATTTTTCTTGTGCGACACTGCCTAAACGGATTAACAACTCGCCAATTTGCATCCGTAAGTCGTTTGCCTCAGCGATAACTAACGCTTCCCTAAAGTGTTCCATCGCCTCATCATTCTTTCCTGAGTCCTGCAAGACCTCACCTAGCAAGATTGTTATATCGACCATTGCCAAAATATCTCCCTCTTCGTTCATTGCATCAAGCGCTTGCGAATAATGATGTGAGGCAACGTCAGCATCTCCTACCTTGGCATAATATCTGCCTAGAACAGCTTGGGCTCTAGCGTGCAATTGTTTGTCATTCAATTTGTCTGTTTTGTCAAAGGCTTCGAGGGCGTGGTCTCGGGCGCGTTCTATCTCTCCAAGATCCATGAGTGAACGGGCTAGAATTAATTGTGAACCAATTAATTCACTATCATCATGTTCCTGCAAAATAGTTTCAACCTCAGAGTATGATTCTAACGCCTTAGATTTGTCATTTTTCCTTCGTAGGATGTATCCCATGTTGTTGTAACTACGAGCTGCGCCAATAGCGTCCTTTAATTTGATGAATATTTGTAGTGCATCTCGGTGCATATTTAGTGATTCATCTAAATTCCCTTGCTTAAGAGATATGTCTGCTAGCGCAGATAATAACTCAGCTTGAGTATTGACATCCTTACTTTTATTGGCGCTTTCTTGCGCATCCCTGAAGGCCTCTTTAGCATCCTCAAACCTTCCAAGGAGTGCTAAAATTTCGCCCTTGTAATGATTGACTTTTGTCGAAACATTTTCTGACAACTCAGATTGCTCAAGAGACTCGATTAAACCAAGTAATTCCATATGACCCTGAGAGATTAGGCTTCTTCCAGTATTAACGATAATTTCTGCGGCCTCAGTCATATTGTCAGAGCTAACGAGGTGAAAAATCAACTCGATAGTGAATACTGGCGCATCACTTGCTTTTTGATACCATGTGCTACATTTATTGTGTAATTCGATTTTTAATTTTTCATCTAAACTTCGCAAGAGGAACTCCCGAATTAAATCATGGACATCATAAACCTCACTGTCAACCTGTCTTGCCAACCCTTGTTCGACTAAAGAATCGAGAACATCAATGTCCAATTTTTGCTCTGACAGAGCATCTATCGATACCGGCTCTCTGAAAATCGACAGTACAGAAAGCACTCGTTTTTGCTCTGCGCTAAGTTTCGAAAAGATTTCAACTGTAACATAATTTTCAAGTGTCTCGTGAAAAGCAGTTGCCGATGCTCCACGATTAATTAATTCTAGAACTAGTGGGTGACCACGTGATATTCCATGTATGTATAACCACTGTTCATCCTCTAAATTCTCAAAACTGCTCAAGAGATTTCTACCGGAATCCGAGTCTAAACCATCAAGTGGCAAGACCAGGCTGGCAATTCTGCCCTCCGCATCTTTAGATGGAACAACTGGTTTGAAGGACCTTGAAAACAAGACTAAACCAATTTTCTCTTCGCTGCCCAGAAGGCCTAATGCCATCGCTTGGAAAGTCTGGTGCAAAGTTGCATCTGCAACTTTGTGAAAGTCATCTATGACAATTAGTGAGGGTGTGCCTTCGAGCGCATCAATTAGTAGATTTGCTGCTTCTGCAGGTTTCGGTACTGGGGTAGTTGCGATATAATCTGCGAAGGTTGAATCACCAATATTAGCCAGCCATTCGCCGACTGACTCAAAAAAAGCACGAGAGCCTTCCCAATCTTGACAGCGATGATACATTAAGTTGCGGCGATGCATAAAACGCTCAATTAATTTGCTTGCCATTGTTGTTTTACCAATGCCCGCAATACCAGGAACTAGTAGGGTTGTAGCTCTAGCTTCTAGTAAATTAAACATGTTATCGAGCTCTTTTTCTCTTCCGTAGAAGTGACGAAGTCTGGGTAAGTCTCCTAAAGCTGTAACGAGTTGTTTTTCAACATGCTTCGACAAATCGCGTTCAATCAAGTCAGCCGATAGACTCCTAGAGTCTAATATGCAGTTATCATCCATATACCTGATAATATCCACTGAACGCATGGTAAAAGGCAGTATTGTGTTGATTTCTCCTAGGGTGGAAGATTCAATCTTTCCGTCGCTTAAGATGCAACGGACTGGGAACGAACGTAGGTTATTCCATGTATCCTCTGCTAAGTTCTTGCCCGAATCGGTCAAAAAATACGCTTTTCGTTTCCTTGATACCCCTTTTACGTGTGCTTGACGCTCGATAAGCAATCCTTGATCTTTTAATCCTGCAATAGCTCTTGGGACATTCGACCTAGCAATCGCAACCGCATTTGCAATCCCCATTTGTGACAAGGAGAATGGTACCTCAACACTATTTTTGTAGTCAGAATAATCTAGCAAGTGCAGCAAGATACGTTCTTGCACGCCTGGTTTTGCACTTGCCATTGTATCACCAAATTATTGCTGCTCATGCACATAGTTAGGATCTGGTACCCACTGATTAGATTGAGCATCCCATAGCCATCCGGGATGTTGAGATGTTTGCTGAACTACCTGTTGTGTTTGAGTAACTACCTGCTGCTGAGTGACCTGTTGTTGGGCTTGTGGAACCGATGGAACCTGTTTTGCTTTCGCCCAAGCATACGGGTCCGCTTGCACTTGTTCTTGAGCGGCATACTCCTCTTCTTCATCATATTCTTCGAACGTAAAGAAGAATGCGCCTACTGCAATCAGTACTGCAACCACGACAACGGCGATGATAATGTAAAGCAACAAACCGCCACCATCTGATTCAGTTGCGGATGATAACTTGAACAGTGCATCACTTCCGCTCCCATCAGAAAATATTTGTCCATCCATTTCAAACACAATCTCCCTAGTATCTTTGCTTCCAAGTTGGCTTGCGCTGATTTGCATAGACCATGTTCCATCAGCTAACACTCTAGTTGAATTAATCATCTGACCAGATGAGGAATCAAATCTTGCTTTTACCAAACTGTTTGGTAAACCTTGACCGGAGAAAATTGCTGGTTCAGCATCACTTATGGTCCCAGTCCCATCACGAATTACTTCAAATGTTACTGACCTAACTATCACGTTAACAGAACGAGAAACATCCCACAAATCTGCATTGTCCGTCGCAATAAATTTCAATTGCGCTAGAGACCATTCTGAAATATCATCTGATCTAGTAGTTGGCGGGTTATATGTTGCAATTCCTTCAGAAGATATTGACACATAATCATAGTATAAGTCGTCAGTCGATACACTCGGGTCATTATAGACATCGAATCTCAACAATCCACCCTCAGGGTCTGAGAAATATTGTGGCAAATCAAATGTCGCCCCAGCACCACACCTATCCAAGCTTTTGGAGTTGGCGTCACAGTATACTACAACAGTATTAGCCCAGCCATCAGGATTGAAGGTAGGCGGCGAATTATCTACTGAATTGTCTATGGTAATGAATCGTGATTCTTCCTCTGAGTAAGATTCACCATCAAATGATCGAACCACTATTTCATACTGAGAGTTATGTGGTAGGTTGTTTGTCTTCCAAATGGTATTTTGATTCCATGAGGTATTGAATTCTCCAGCCTGTATTAGATTCTGAGTAATCGAGATAGTATTTGCAGCCGAACCACTATCTCGGCCATTTTTGTAAATATCAATATCTACTCTAGTGATTATACCATCATTGTCCCAAACATAACCTGAGATTGAAGTTGACTCACTGCCACGAATTACCTGATTGTCGAGTGGATTATCGAGCGCAATGTTTGGTCGTGCATTTTCGTTAGTAATCTTCAAATTAAGAGTAACAACTACACAAGTCTGATCACTTGTATCATCTTTGCAAAAATCGCTGTCAGCGGCCCATATCTTAAATGTATAATCGCCTGATGCATAGGTGCGATAATCCCAATCATACTGCCAAGCAGAAAGCGTCTCTCCGGGCGATGGTGTAATGGCAAACTTGGAGGTGAATTGCGGGTTGGAATCCTCGGTTATCTCGAACCATATTTCTTTGATATCATTGCCATTCACACCAAAATATGGGTCACTAGCAGTCCCGCTGAACGAAACTACCGAGCCTTTTGGAGAATTGGGGTCATGTTGTGAGTTTTGTGCCGGTGTATTCACTATAATCGAAGGAGCTTGTAAGTTTAGTTTATACTTCTTTACCGTGATAGGTGAATACTCTAGTCCGTCAAAAGAACGCACTCTAAACGTGACATCACCTTCTCCCTCTGCATGGTTAGACATATCATATTCAAACGCCCATGTACTGAACGGATAACTTGCTTGTGTAATGACTCCATTAGAATTTGAGGTGTCAACCGCTGAAAGCCAGACATCGGATCCTGGCGGCTGTATTTGAACATCCTCAACGTAGCCAAACTGTTTCTGTTGAGCGATTACATCGCTAGCATAAGGTGGTGCTTCTCCATCCCATGCTGTGCCAGATAGTGCTACAACACGAGCGAATGAGGTTAATTCTGGCTGTTCAACAGTAACACTTGGTGCCATATTTTGAAGAGAAATAATATCATCTACTGGGCCGGTCAGAACAAAATCATACTCTAGAGTTCCTTTACCAAACTTGTATGCTTCTACCTTGTATTGCGGGATTTCTCTGCCAGCAATGCAGTCATCGTCAGCATCGTCGGTTAAAGTGTCACCATCGTTGTCGTATCCATCACTGCATGTATTTTCATCCAGCGTTCTAACAATAGGCGGTCCACCAGAAGCATTTGCTAATTGAACTTGGACATTGCTTTCTCCAACCACGTGATTTAGATTACGATCCAAGTAAAAGTTACTCGCAAGCGTTACTTCATCTGTATATCCCTGAGCATTGGTTGTAAGCGTGTAGAGCGGTGTTCCAATAGCATCTTTGATAATTACAGTAGCGCCTTCAACATCGACATTGGAAGCCTTTACCCTAAATTTGACCAGCTCACCTTCACGAACCTGGTTACCCCATGCGGATTGTTGATTATTTACATGGATTTTCGAGGTGTCAAAATTCTGTAGTCCAGCGAAAGAAAGGACTGTTGAATTGTTAACTAACTCCAGCGCCATAGGCATGTCAGCAGGTGGCATGTTTGCTGTGTTGGGCAACTTCAAACACTCATTCTGCACGTCGGGACACTCAGCACCAAGCCACTGCAGGTTTATTGGATACAATTCATTGCCTCCGGGAGCAGGGATATTTTCTGACTGGATTGTGACCATTGATTCAGTGATGTTGTAAACTTGCAGGGCACCGACGAATGTGTTTCCAGAGAAATAACCAATCGAACCATATTTATTGCCATAATTGTCGTCATGGTGTGATATGTTTACTGCAAAACTCTCGGTTTGCATATCATTATTTTGCACATTGACAATACCGCCCTTAATTCTCAGTGCATCGCCAATGTTGTTCTTGACAACGTTGTTGTATAGTGTTGCTGATGCCCGGAAAATGTGTATAGCGGGACATTGAAAGTCTCCTCCATACATCTTCTCGGAGTTACATGTTCCTGAGTTGTTGTCAATCATGTTATTTTCCATGTATAAACGGGATTCTGTCGGCGCAATTGATGGCCACCCACTGTCTCGATAATGATATTCTCCATGAACAACTGCTTCTTTACCTGTATTGGTAATGTTATTTCCGATTGCCGTCACTTCTGACGTGCCGTAAATCCACAAACCGTTGAAGCCACCAATTGGGCCAATATTGTTGTAGTATAAATCCGCTGTAGATGACCTTATTGCGATGCCTGAGCCTTGCTCAGCACCAGAAATGGTATTTCTCGAAGCGGAAATTCTAGCTTGGTCATATGC
>DAWS01000159.1:10119-10263 GCA_002506025.1 Euryarchaeota archaeon UBA111
AGTATGTTTTATCGAACCTGTTTGCTTGAAGCCATTAGTGTTCACGGCTGCGCAATTAATATTGATTACAGAGTTGGTAATAGAACCTGATGACTGTTTGAAAAAAGCACCATAGCCATTATCTGTAATCGATATATCATCAAT
>DAWS01000057.1:0-11458 GCA_002506025.1 Euryarchaeota archaeon UBA111
TCATGAGGAAGTGGTTTCATTTGTTAATTATCTAGCAGAAATATTGGAGCGGTTTGCATGAATTACTCTGATGATCTCGCAGAACTAATTCTAGAGTTTCAAGATATTGAAGACAAGATGGAACGCCTTGAAATGGTATTTGATCTGGCCGAGGAGGTCAATCTACTCCCTATAGACCAATGGGGTGACGATACCCGAGTTCGAGGTTGTCAATCAGAAGCTCATGTCAAAGTAGAGGTAGTTGATTCAAATGTCAATTTTTATTCGGGTGCCGACTCGAAATTAGTTCAAGGCCTGATGGGAATACTGACTATGGCCATCCACGGTAACAAGGCTGATATGGTATTAGAATTGACACCAGAATTTGCCGCCGAGATGGGGATTTTGAACTCACTCTCTCCAAGTAGGTCAAACGGTTTTCGAAATATGTTTGATAAAGTAATGAATGAAATCAAATTACAGGTTTAGTGATTGTATGACAAGTAAAGAATCAGTCATTCAACATCTTGATGAGGTTGAGGACCCGGAATTAGAGATTTCAATTGTTGAACTAGGGCTGGTCTATGACGTTCGGATTGAATCTAAAGGGGACATTTTGCACGCTGAAATAGACATGACATTGACAAGTCCCGGATGTCCTGCTGCGGCAGAAATTATGGCTGCTACTCATCGTGCAGCCCTCAATGCAGACGGAATAGAATCTGTCCATGTCAATTTAGTTTGGTCGCCGAGGTGGGATCCAAAAATTCACGCTTCGGAAGACGCAAGGATGGATATGGGAATTTGGGATTAGCGTTTAACCACTATTGTGAGTAAATCTCCATCCAATAGTCGATGGTCAAGCCCAACACGTTGCCAGTCAAACTTTGCACTAGGGCCCTTTACTCTAGCAAAGCGAAACTTCCTCACAAAGTCGCGATGTAGTTTGTTGCAGATATTTTCAACTGTTGAATCATCCTTTACTATCAGCGGTTCATCCAAGTCTGCTTCTTGACCTTGAGGTTTGAGAAATACTCGCATAAACCCGAGATTATCATAAATAAAATCCTTCAACTCTTCTAGCCCAATATCCTTGAATGCAGAGATACGCATCACTGGCCAGTCACTTGGCAATGCTTTGGTTGCTCTGACGATTTCACTCTCTTTTGCAATGTCAATTTTGTTAATTGCAATTACGGCTTTTTCGTAAACCCTGTTACCTGCCAAACAATCAACAATTTGCTCTGCTGTGGCATTTTCGCGCAGTGTAACCACTGCAGAAGTGAAGCCAAAAGACCTGATGATGTCACCTATATCCGCATCGGTAAGATGGGTTTGCTCAACAGTCGATCTGACGTCAATACCACCTTTATCTACGCGCTTGATGAATACTGGAGGTTTGGTTTCATTAAGTCTCAATCCTGCGTTGTGTAGTTCCTTGTGTAATACATTGAAGTGGGCATCTTGGAAGGGGTCAACAATGAATAAAGTCATGTCTGCACTACGAATTACATTGAGTATCTCTCGGCCTCGACCCTTGCCCTCTGAAGCACCCTTAATCAAACCGGGCAAATCAAGAATCTGAATTTTAGCACCTCGATGTTCCATAACTCCTGGTATGCATGTCAAAGTGGTGAAGGCATAACCTCCTGTCTCAGAATGAGCGTCGGTAACTTTGGAAATCAAAGTTGACTTACCGACTGACGGGAAGCCGACTAGCGCAACTGTTGCATCACCAGATTTCTTAACCTCAAACCCTTTCCCACCGCCACTGGCTTTTGAATGAGCCATGGCTTTCTCTTCTTTCAGTTTTAGTTGAGCTATCTTGGCTTTCAATTTACCAATATGCGCGTTTGTTGCCTTATTTTTTTGAGTCTTGTCAATCTCAGCGCGAATCAATTCGATTTGCTCTTTGATTGTTGCCATGACGACCCCTACTTATCCGGGGCTATCGCCCACTCTTGAAATGTATTGTGTTTTTTCAACCCATGCTGCGATTACAGAGTCAAATGTTATCTACAAACTCTCTCAAAAATACCGACTTGGTTTGGTTTTGTAACCACTTATCTCCGATGACATCAAAACAGACGGTGTTTTGGTCGTTAGCATGGGGATTGAAACTGTGTTGCTCATCGTCAATGAGAAGTCCCTTGATGAAATTCTAGACACCGCTTGGAACGAGGTTTACCAGTTGATGTCGAAAGCAAAACTACGACATCTAAGACCACCTAAATTACCACGATTGAATCGCACCTTTGACATAGATTGTGAAGCCGAGATATTGGACTGGATGGAAACTGTTGGTGCTATGGACGGCTCGGTTAGAGAAGTATTATTGGAAATCGAGAACGGTGAGGAAGGTTTACTCCAGTTCATGCAATTTGCTAGTCCGGGAAATTGGGAATGCTGGGAGGCAAGATCTTACCTTTACCTTGACGTCGCCTTGGACCGAAAAATAGAGGACAGAAGCGATTTATACTCAATGGCTACTTGGGAGACCTTGGTTAACAGACTAGCAAACATTCCAGAAGACGAGTTTGCTGACAAGGTCTGCATAGACTGGATGGACCGTCGAAAACAACTCGGTGAGACATTAGATGAGAAGGAGGACCCGAAAATAATCCCCACGTATGAAGCCCATACTAGAAAATCAAAATTGCTTGTTCACGCAGTCACCGAATGGCAAAATGGTGTCGATAACATTGGCATAGTGGGTAGAGAACATCTTGACGCCTCACAGTGGGGTCATGGTGAGGTAAATCTCAGCAATTATTTGCGGAGATAAATACGACGGATTCAAAAATAAACGCCAATAGCAACCAGCATGGCTGAGTCCGACGATGAGACACCTGTCGAATCAAATGACGATGATATTCCTGTCATCGCAGAGGATGCTGAAACTTTGGAAGTCGGTGTGGTTGAAGAACAAGACCCACTAGAAGCGGCCTTGGAAAGAGCGGAAATAGCAGAGAAAGAAATCGCTTACAAAGATGCTGAAATACAAAATATTCGTAAGCGCTTTATGAGTGAAAAATCTGATTTAATTCAATATGGCAGTATGGGCTTGGCGAGAAAAATGCTGTCAGTACTTGCTGATGTTGATCGTGCTATGAACAATATCGCGGATGACGACCAATCACCGTTAGCGCAAGGTCTTAGGTTATTGAGGAACAAAATGTGGCACGAGATTTCAGGCGACGGTGTATCTGCTATCGATGCAAAAGGCAAGAAGTTTGATCCGGCTAAAATGGAGGCTATAACAACAATTCCTGCAACTGATGATTTTCCGGCGGGAATTGTCGTTGATGTTATTGAATCAGGCTACATGTACAAGCAAAAAGTATTGGTAGCCTCAAGAGTTGTAGTAGCTTCCGATGATTAACCAACATTGACGCCTGCAACCATCGTTGACAACCGGAAAATGGCATCATTTTCGATCAACCAATCAATAACTGGTCTAGGTACCGTTGCGGTTAGAACCTCTCTGACCGCATCGTCATCATACACCGTGGAGAGCATAAGTAGGGTTTGTCTGACTCTCCAACCTTCTAGGTTTTCTCGATTATCTAAGTCGACAAACTCAACTGGAAAATTATCCCTTTCATACAGCTCCTTGGTTCCCTCATCAGAGGTAACTAAGACGCCATCTCCGTGATGTTTTGATGCATGTTTTACCCAGTTAGGAGGATCGTTAATGTCATCTATGCCAACAATAGTAGCGGTTTTATTGTGACTTTTTAGCCAAGCCTCTATCATCAATTTGCGCTCTTCAAACGTCCATGGGTTGTTTGACTCCCAGCCTTTACTGGCTGAACCGATAGCAATTACCACATCGTTTTCTCCAGCAAATTCAAAAGTACGATTTAGCAAATATGCATGCCCATTATGAAAGGGTTGAAACCGACCTAGGACAATGTAATCGACCATAACGCCACCTCAAAAGTAACTTGCTACATCAACATCGGGAATACTATGCCCGTGCTCACGAAAACAATGTAACATCCTTTTGCAACCTTCAATCATCTCTTCCCGTGAGGTCTCACCCATGGACCCAACACGAAACATTTTACCTTTGAATTCATCTTGTGCACCTATCACTTGAGTCTGATACTTCTCTTTCAAATCAGAACGCCAATCATCGTTGATTCCAGGGGGGTAGAGTATTGCTGTCACTGTAGCACTTCGTTGCGACACCTCGGCTAATAGTTCAAAACCGAGGTCTAAGAATAAATTTCTGACACCTTTTGCAAGGTCGCCACATCTATTCCAGCGATTTTCTAAACCCTCTTCTTTCAAGACATTTAATGCTGCAGCCCAGCCCATTGCTAGGTTGATAGCTGGCGTCCAAGGAGTTTGATCATCGTCGCCTTTCTTGAACGCTGAAACGAAGTCGAGATAGAATAACGGGTTAATATCGCCTTGTTCCTTGATGGCTTTACAACGGTCATAGAATCTAGAGTTGAACGCGATTGCTGCAATGCCAGACGGACCTGCTGTGCATTTTTGTGCACCCATTGCTGCGGCCTCAACATTCCAAGCCTCTAGGTCTACTGGTAAGCCACCTATTGAGGTAATTCCATCAAGTATGAACGGAGTTTGATAGCGATTACACATCTCAGCAATGGCCGGTGCATCCTGAGTGATTCCCGAACTTGTTTCGTTGTGACAAATTAGCACTGCTTCGTAGCATTTCCGCTCTAATTGTTGCTCAAGTTCATACAAGTCGAATGCTCTACCCCAATCATATCTTATGTGCTTGACTTTGCAGAAGCGTTTGCACATTTCAGCAACTCGCTCCCCAAATTTACCATTTGTGGGAACTAGAACTAGGTCATTTGGTCTAAACCTATTAGCGATGATCATCTCCATGGCGGCAGTTCCACTACCCGAAACTGCCATTACTTTGTAATCATCATCACCAGCCCAAGAATGAGTTTTTCTCTTGGGCTTTGAGGGTGCGATATTAAAAGCGTAACGAAGTCCTGAATTAAGGTCAGCCATGACGTCACGAAATTCAGCACCTCGAGCAGTTATTGCCGGTGTAGCCATCGCATCAAGACATCTCTGATTCATTCGCACAGGACCGGGTACAAGGAAACAATCTCCTTGATGCTCTGCCATGATGATTGCTGTTGGTGCTGGTTATTCAATTAATGTACGGAAGCGGCGACCTCATAGATGACAAGTATGACGGAGTATCATGACGCGCATTGGAGTTGCAATGTTACAAGGCGCGCGCCATGAGCATTGTGAGGCAATCCAGCATGCGGCCCACGAAATGAACACCAAGGTGGAAATAATTCAACTGCGTAAAGCCTCTGATATTGATGACTCCATACAAGCATTAGTTTTACCAGGTGGTGAATCAACAACAATGCGTATCGCAAGCCAGAGCGAATCTTTACTAGATGGCATATTTACTTGGATGACTAATTTTCCAGAAAGACCTGTATTAGGCACTTGTGCTGGTGCAATATTACTGGCAAACCCAGAAGGTAATCTTGCCCCGTTTATTGATGTTGAAGTTGCCCGTAATGCGTGGGGGCGCCAAAAATTTTCATTTGAGGCTCCTCTAGATATTACACTAAACACTCCGGATAAGATAAGCAATGCAGAATTTGAGTTAGCACGGGACAAATTCAATCATAAACCACTTCCAATGGCTACACAGGCAGCAAAACGACAACGCAACACATTTCCGGGTGTGTTTATCAGAGCTCCAAGATTCACTCAAGGGTCTATAAAATGCCAAAAAATTGCAATGTTAGATGATGAAACCGTTGGCGTGCTTGATGGAAGCAAACTAGCACTAACATTTCATCCAGAACTAACTAGTGACCGAAGATTCCATCGCTGGTTAATTGCCCAAATAATCCATGATAACCATTGAGAACATACGAGAGTTTGAAACCTAAAGCCCATTCCGACATGCGTTGATATGGTTGGACCATTGCCGATGGCTACTGAAATTTCCCCCGCCGAGGTTGGCGAAGCAGAGGGCTGTATTCAGTGTCAAAGAGGCAGTAAACTAGTTCTGTTTGTCACTGGAAAGTGCCACTGGGGATGTGATTACTGCCCCCTATCAGATAATCGTCGGGAAACTCCAGATATGTTCGCTAACGAACGTCGATGTAATGATTGGGACGAGGTTATTGAAGAGGCTCGAGCAATGAATGCCACTGGTACCGGGATTACTGGTGGAGACCCAATGCTCGATATGGAAAAGTCACTAGAAGCTGTGAAGCAATTAAAAGCGGCATTTGGGCCACAGCACCATATTCATCTTTACACCTCAATCCCATTCAATCCAGTGCACAGTAAGCAATTTGCCGATGCCGGATTAGATGAAATCCGTTTTCACTTACTCGACGGAAAACTGTCTAGGTATCTCGAAGTAATAGATGAGTGTAGTAATCTTGGTATTGATGTTGGAATAGAGTTACCATGCGAGCCAGACAGATCCAACGAACTATTCGCTCTTTTAGATGAGATGAATGGAACCAGTGTAAAATTTCTCAACCTGAATGAGTTGGAAATTACTGTTGGTAATCAAGAAAATATGGATGTTCGAGGTTTCAACCTAAGTGGCGGAATGACTGCTGCTGCCGAAGGGTCGTTTGAATTGGCAACCAAATTGAGAGAATATGCCAAAGGAATGAGTTTTCATGTTAAGTTCTGCACTGCGAGTTTCAAAGATGCTGGTCAATTAAGAGCAAGGTTCAGGCGTCGCGCCGAAGTTACGCTCCGTCCATACGAGATAATTAGTTCAGATGATACTATTCTATTTGGCGCAATTCCGACTGATGAAAATGATGCCAGAGACGATATGATTGATCTATCGAACCATCTTGATTTATCTGAGGGTTGGATAAGATATGACCCTGTTGCGAGGCGTATTGAATTACCTTTGTCCGCAGCCGAAACTATTGCCGAACATATCTCAGTGCAAGTTCAACTTGTTGAAATCCACCCCACCCATGAGCGATTGGAAGTTTCAGTAGTTAATCTAAATAATAATCGATAACGGCATTTGGATTTCACATAAAAGTCGGCTGAAATTACTAATCCGTAGACACGATGATTAAGTAGCCAATTCAATTTGCGAAACTATGGAAACAGATGACTGGTCAAGATTAGGCAGTCAGAAATTCTTGTTTATTGCTGTTCTAATGGTGTGTGTATTAGCATTACCATCATTCCTGTATACTGGAGCATACATCATCTCAGACGCACCAGCACCGAAAGATGGGGTTGAGGACCCACCTCTGCCGGACGACAAATTGAGTGATGGATTACTTTTCATTGTTTTAGATGGAGGGCGTCAATCACTGATGGACAGCCAAGAGTTAATGCCTAATTTACACGCAAAGAAACGCAATGGCACCTATATCGATGTTCTAACTAATCCATTAACAATGACTGCATCATGTGTTAAAGAAATGGCAACTGGTATACCATCAAGACCAAATGAGGGTCTAAACAATTTCCACCCAGACCATCCTGGAACTGAAGACGGTTGGACTCTAGCGAGTGAACATGATGGAAATCAAGATGGAATTATGGATTATCGTGTAGGGATTGTCGGTGATTATGTTTGGGGTGACCTCTATGATGATAATGAAAAAATAAATTTCATGAAACATCGATATGGACATGCAGATTATTATCGGGGTGATGAAGAATCATTTGTCACATTAAATGCTTGGTTAGATGGTGAAGTCCCACCCAGTAATACTCGACCGGGTACAACATATGAGGAACCACCCAATGTCATAATAGCGCACCTTTCGGGTTTAGACAGTGTTGGTCACCGCTACGCAGTTAAGGACTCTGAGGAATATGCAGAAAAATTACGCTGGCTTGACGAACATTTTGGAACGATATTTGAAAAAGTTCCAGAATCATGGACCGTACTCGTAACTGCTGACCACGGTTTGACAGACAGTGGACAACATGGCTCCCCAGACCAAGAAATTAGAGAGGTAGGTGCTTGGATGTGGGGGCCAAATGTCAAACAAAATTACTACTATCCAGAACAAATAGATCAACGAGATTTAGCAACCCTACCGTCATTGTTGTTTTCGCTGCCTTTACCGCACGCAGTCCATGGTAAATTCCCCCTCGATGCATTTGAGTTAAGTGACGAGCGTGAACAAGTTCTTGACCAATGGAACTGGGATGCAACAGTATCAAGAAACGAATGGATGGAAGATAATGGACACCCATATTTTGAAGATTTAACTCGTGATAATATCGAATGGGAAAAAATAACTTATGATGAAATTGGTTTGCGCAGTTTCGATTTGATAGTAACTGCAGTGGTTTTTATCATGATGACTGGAGGAGTTTTTTTACTGGCTCGGAGGGAGGGGATATCTGACTCTGGAGCAAAAACAATGGCTGGAATTTTCGCTGGAAGTTTCTTATTATCCGCCTTTATATCTTACAATCGAGACACTTTGACAAAACCTTACTACGGTATTGGTTATCTGTTGCCGATATTATTCTTTGCGACCTGTTTTTACTGTCTAACTAGTAAGAACATGACTGATGATAGGAGGAGAAAAATGAATTTAGCATTACTAATCATGTTCATTGCGTTCACCACATTCACAGAAACTAGATTATCTGCAATCAACATAATGATGCTAATCATGCTCTTAACTCCAGCTTTTCTCAAACCTAGTGGGGATACTAAATCAACTGATTTAATTCGCTGGACTTTTGCATTTATCATTATACCAATCACCACGTTATCCCATTACAGGATATTTTATTGGTCCGCTCCCAGAGCGATAATCAATCTCTCAATTCAACAAGATTTTACTCCTTGGCTAATGAACACCGGGTTTATCTTAGCAGGAATATTATTCTATCAACATAACACAAAAACCCTTGACAACATCAAACTAAAATATCCTGTTATCGCTTTTTTTACCGCCATACCATCTCTCATGATTCTAGAGAGCAATTTTGTTGATTGGATTTTGCTCTCTGCAATGATATTGTTGCTAAGTTATGCAATCTACGACAAATTAACAGGCGCTCAACAAAATATTGAGATTGTAACTTTAGTTGTATTCTGTTGGTTGACAATGAGTTGGGGAGGATATGTTGGCGGCATTAGCATAGTTCTGTATGTATGTTTCAATTCATTCTTTGAACATGAACTCAACTTTTTATTCACACAATCAGAACATACCTCAAATGAAGTTGCGAGGGTTTTGATTAACACTATTTTCCCATTAGTTGTGTGGTTTACCTGGTGGGCAGCTTTAGGCCAAATAAATGGTTTAACACACCCAAGGGATGTCGATCCTGGCATGTTATACCTCAATGGGGGCTATATCGGTGACAGATTTTCTCCAAGTAATGGTTGGGTCGGATTTATGGGTGGTGGTCCAGCAGTTGCTATGTCAATGCTATGGTTTAGCATGCTCAGGAGAGTCGGATTTAACCTCAAATATGTAGCATATTATCTGTTGGCGAGAATTGCAGTGTTGTCTATGCAGTTGTCGCTCTCACCGAATTTACCTCGATTGATATTCAAGCTATCTTGGGACATTATTTTTAGCATAGGATTGTTATTATTCATGTCCCACCTAATTGTCAAAGATAAAATGGAACAGCGCAAACTTAGAACCATCGATGCTATTCTGCTCTAGTTTCATTCTGTTCTTGGAGTTCAGATTGCTTAGGTCCTGTAACAATGTAGTAAATTAGCAACAGTGCCGAAATTGAATAAAGAATAAATTGCGTAGTAGTATTGTCCTGATCTATCCCAAATTCAGCGGCATTTACCCAAGACAATATTGTCGCAACAAAAATGCATAACATTTGCAATCCAGATATTCTCATTGGCAAACCTGTCTTGTTTTTCGGTAACTTTCGGTCAGCAATCATTAAGCCTCCAGAAATAAACATTATTGGTAGAATTATGAAATCAAAATATGGTTTTTCTACTGTTGAATCTGAGGGTTCTAGGCAAAATATGCATTCTGTTGATACATCTGGACCTATTCCTGTCGCCGGTTGCAACCAAATTAGTGCGGCAAATGTTACCAAGACCATTGCATTGGCCGGTGATGCCAATCCGTGAAAATACGCTTTATCTGACGCCTCTTCGTAATGAAATCTTGCCAACCTTAACATCCCGGTAACAATAATCCAACATGATGCTATGCCAAGTGATATAGTCCACGCAGGTGATGCTTCCCCCCATCTACCAAACATCACAAACATCAGCAAAGCGGGTGCGACACAAAAAGAGATGCAGTCAGACATTACATCTAATGTGCCGCCTAATAGCTTTCTCTTAGAGTATTTTCGTGCCACAGGGCCATCAATTATGTCACCAGCAACAGATAGCAGTATACACGTCATGGCGCCCCAGATGTAATTTGTTTTTACACCGTCTGAAAAGTATGGGTTTTGTAACTCTTCCACTGCAAGGATGATAAATAGAATTGCAGCTACTCCGAGCAATCCATTGGCTAGTGTTATGAAGTCTGCAATACCCATCATTCTATAGGTTGATTTCACTTATCCAAGCCCCCATTCAGTAGGATTCTACTGTTCATTCCATAAAAGAATGTTTAGCAAGAATAAAACCAAACATTGCGATTATTAAACGCCTAATTTAAACACAACATACTTAATGCTAAATATCGTATCAACGAGGGAAAGGCATGCGAAATCGAGTACTGGTTCCACTATTGATGATGCTCATTATGACAATACCAACATCTATTGGTGCCGGAGAGGGAGGCGTCGATACCAACCCTGACGAAGATGACCCCTTTACCGTGGTTTCAAGAGACACTCCATCAGTCGACAAGGAAGTATGGTCCCTATCCATCGAGATGAGTGAGGAAGCCTACAACAATGGAACTACGTTTGAAATTATTACTCAAATCTGCACCAATGATGGAATATGTGACCCGCCTGTAACAATGGATGCAGAGGTCGATGAAAGAATACACTCAATCTCACTAACCCCACCAAACGACCACACATATGTCAACTGGCGTGTCAAAGCAACGGATTCTGAAGGTAATAAGACTAGTTACCCTCATGGTGATTGGTTCAAAACCTGGTCTTCATGTTACTATAATGAAGGGGCATGGGGCGGAGCAGATTCACTAAGTGATGGATGTGCTGATGAAGGCGAATCAACTCCAGGATTCTCAATAATGGCCACACTTGCCGCATTATCGATTGCAGGAGTAATAATTACACGGCGAGAATCCTACCAAAAATAATACACAATTGGTATTGCCAATACAATAATTACTGATATCCAGTATAGTGGCTTAACCCACCACCTCCCGTTAAGCTTCTTATCTAGCGTATCACCGATTGCTTCGAGCGCTTCCTCAACTAATTGGTCTGGAATGATATCGGCTGGCATAGCTGTTACCATGTTGTAATTGGGGGTTTACACCAATCAAGTTTCCGACTACACCAAACTTGATAACTG
>DAWS01000057.1:11847-12242 GCA_002506025.1 Euryarchaeota archaeon UBA111
GCCTACTTTTTTATAGTTAGTTTCCTGCATATTTTCTTGCCAGAAAAGCACCTGAATTGGAGTGAGGTTAACACGGATAATCTCAATTTTCCAGAGACCTTCACCTGGGGCGTAGCAACTGCTTCACACCAGATAGAAGGTGGAAATTCAAACAATTGGACACAGTTCGAAGAACGAGAAAAAAAGGAAGCTAGCGGAGATGCTTGTGATCATTGGAATCTGTGGTCTAGTGACCACGATATGTTGGTGGAATTAGGAGTAACTAGTTATCGATTTTCAATAGAGTGGAGCCGAATTGAACCAGAGGAAGGTGAATGGAATGAGGATGCAATTGAGGGGTATTCTGCAATGGTTGATTCATTGCTTGCCAAAGGTATCGAACCGATGATTACGTT
>DAWS01000085.1 GCA_002506025.1 Euryarchaeota archaeon UBA111
GTCCCATCATTGACTAGGCGTGGAAAGGCAGTTTCTTTGATTCGCTTATCTTGCATCTCATTTAATAATTCGTTGTATGCTGAATTACTAGCTTTATTCCGCGGAGATTGTTTTACCGAATCCCTGAGGAGCGATGCGGCTTTCCTATACTCTGCCTTAGAATCTTTTTTTCTCGCAATAGCCCAAGTTGCCTCACCGGCTATTCTCAAAGTGGTGCCGCTTTTTCCTGATGGGTCTGCCTCCCTGAGCAAATCAAGGCAACCAGTAGCGTTACCTTTAGCCAGCATCTTCTCGGCTTTTTCCCATGTTTTACTCATATCTTCTTCGGCCATGATGATGCCAACAAGCATGTGGTTTTGAGTTTCACTATCAAAAATCAAATGCTATTCAATCCGTTTTGAAAGCAACATGTTCAAAGGGTGCTTGGTTGCACGCAACCTTAAGGGCGGGGGGAAGCGGCCTAGGAGAATTACCCTGATGGAAAGCATCGTCAACGATTTCACAATAAACATTGCAACGGCAAACGGAACAGGTTCTCAATCAGCGAATCTGATATTACTTCAATCACTATTCGACATGGGTGTGCCAGTAAGTGGCAAAAATCTGTTTCCATCAAACATTTCTGGACTGCCGACATGGTATATCATCAGGCTATCAGACCATGGATACCAAGCGCCAGGTAATCGAACCAACCTCCAAGTTTTAGTCAACCCAGCAACTTGGGTTGAAGATCTTGCTGCACTTGAACCGGGAACCGTGGTTGTTTGGAATGAAAATTCCAAACTCGAAATGGACCGCAATGATGTGATCTCATACCCAATACCGATGACGAAAATCGCTCGTGGAATTAACCCAAAATTGGCTAAATTAATCACTAACATCGTATATGTTGGTGCCCTAGCTGAAATCCTCGGTATCGAACAATCTGCCCTTGAATCGGCAGTCGCCAAGCAGTTCAAAGGAAAAGACTCGGCGATTGAACTAAACACTACCGCCTTGAATCTGGGACGTGAATACTTCAGGGATAACCTCGCTAAAGACGACCCATACATCGTTGAGGCTAGGCCAATAGAGGTGCCACAGTTCTTTATTGAAGGCAATGAGGCGATTGCCCTAGGTTCCCTATTTGGCGGGGCACAAATGCTATCTTGGTATCCAATCACACCATCATCATCTCTTGCTGAAGGCATGATTGCTTGGATTCCGAAGATTCGAACCAATGATGACGGAGAGTCAACCTGTGCAGTCATTCAAGCAGAGGATGAATTGGCCGCAGCAGGTATGGTTCTCGGTGCTGGATGGGCCGGTGCAAGAGGTATGACCGCAACATCAGGACCCGGTATCTCACTCATGCAGGAGTTTATCGGTTTAGCATACTTTGCTGAAATACCCTCAGTGTTTTGGGATGTCTGTCGTGTTGGTCCATCAACAGGTTTGCCGACCAGAACTCAACAATCTGATATTACAATGCTGTATGAAGGCAGTCATGGAGACACTCAACACATTGTATTGTTTCCCGGAACTGTGGAAGAATGCTTTGAATTTGGTTGGCGCGCCTTCGACTATACTGAAAAATTCCAAACTCCTGTTTTCGGCATGAGCGACTTAGATCTTGGAATGAATCGCTGGGCATGTTCAGGCTTTGAATATCCCTCAGAAGCGATGGACAGAGGAAAAGTTGTTAGAGAAAAGGATGTTTTCGAGGCCTTTGAAGAGTTTGGCCGATATTTGGATGTCGATGGTGATGGAATTCCATACCGAACCTTACCCGGCTCAGGAATGGCGCCAATCCTTTACCGAGGAACCGGCCACAATCCGATGGGAGTTTACTCGGAAAAGCCGCATGATTACTTACAACTAATGAAGCGCCTCAGAAGTAAAATCGATTCAACCAGAGACCAGTTACCAGCACCTATTCTGAAAGAGGAGTCAGAGTGCGAGATTGGAATCATCTATCTTGGTAGCATGGAAAATACCATCCAAGAAATCGATGATATTCTGGAATCTACTGGACTTAAGGTCAGTCAATGCCGCCTAAGAGCGCTACCTGCTCACAGTGAGATTGAGAAGTTCATCGAAAGACATCAAACCACAATAGTCTTGGAGATTAACCGTGATGGTCAATTGTACGGCATACTCCGCAAGGAAATACCAGTTGATTTGGTGCCAAAACTACGCAGTGTTGCCTACTCAGACGGTATGCCACCACGTGGCCAGATATATGCCGATATGATACTCGAATGTCTAGAGGAGGAAAACCAATGATCGATAAAGCAAAGCGTGCACCACGACCAGTAAAACTCAATGTAATCAACGAGCCAAAAGACAGCTACAAGGGCGGTCCAAGTTCACTATGCCCCGGTTGTGGACACGACCAAATTTCCAATGTAATCATTAATGCTGCGTGGGAAAATGGCATTCAACCGCACCGAATCGCGAAAATGTCGGGTATCGGCTGTTCGTCGAAAACCCCTGCTTACTACCTTGGACAGTCACATGGATTCAACACCGTTCATGGCAGAATGCCGTCAGTTACCACTGGAGCCTACGC
>DAWS01000049.1 GCA_002506025.1 Euryarchaeota archaeon UBA111
GATGGCCTTATTTGGATTGGTAAACTGTTCCGTCCCACACTCCTAAAGAGTCTGATTTACCGATTAGTTAATCCATTCATGCTGGAAAAAGATGGAAAATCCATGGGTCGTGGAGTTCGTCGAATGCCATTTAGAAAAGCATTGAAGCGCGACGATTGGGAACCATCCAATGAGGCAATGGCAATCAAGGAACAATGGAACATTATCAGAAAGGGTGGCGGCAAAACATCATTCGCTGAGGATTCGGACCGCATTTCAATTCCTGAAAACTGAATGCGGATTATTCATAATGCTAATCCGCTTCGGTTGACACATGAGCGACCTATACGGATTAAAACTAGAGCCTATGCCAAATAAGTTGGTAAATTATGGAGTTACTGAAAACGGGATTGCAGTAATTGAACTATCCTCAGATTCTGCTGGTAAACCCGTAGATGGACCTAATGACAGGTCACCAAATACCTATACTCACGAAATGATGCGAGATATTGATGAAGCAATCGTCAGAGCCCGATTCAATGACGATGTCACGTGTATTGTGTTGACCGGAAACGGGGCATCATTTTTCTCGGCAGGAGCCTCAATTCAAATGTTGAATTCAGTGTCGCCAGGTTTCAAGTATAATTTTTGTCTTCACGCTAACGAAACACTGTCCCGCTTAGAGCAAACCGCAAAATTGGTTATTTGTGCAATCAATGGTCACGCAGTCGGCGGAGGTCTAGAAATCGCTATGGCAGCAGATATCCGTATTGCTCGTAAGAACTCCGGTAAGGTTGGACTGCCAGAAATTAATCTCGGAGTATTGGCAGGTACTGGAGGAACCGCTAGATTGACAAGACTTATTGGTAAGGCTAAAGCATTAGAAATGATGGTGACTGGAGAATTAATGTCTTTCGAAGATGCACATGCGTGCAATTTGATAAACCATATTTGGGAAGGATCTCCAGAAGATTTCCGTCGTGATATCTTGGATTGGTGTTCACAATTTACCTTGCCAAATAAGGCAGTCAAAGCAGTTGGTAACATCAAGCGGTCATGCCAAACCGGGCCAGAAATACCATTTGAGTATCACTTGGCTCTCGAGCGTGAACTCCAAGCGGCTCTGTTTAACAGCACCGATGCTAAAGAGGGTATAGCAGCTTATGTTGAGAAGCGAGTTGCCAACTTTACTGGAAATTGATTCAGAGGTGATTTCAGCTGACCAAATATCCCGTTCCAGCAGATGTTCCTGACGAACTTATTCCAACCTTTATTCAAAATATGGATGCTGCAACGGCAGGAACTGGTAAAATGAATTTATTCGCTTGCGATCAGAAGATCGAGCATCTAAACGATGATTTCTACGATGGTGGTGACAAAATACCACTGTCCTCAAACGACCCAGGACACCTATTCGAAATTGGTTATCGCTGCCACAAAGAGGGAACAATAGGGGTGTTGGCAGGACAACTTGGGTTAATCTCTCACTATGCTAGAGACTACCCGGACGTTCCGTATTTGGTGAAGTTGAATTCTAAGTCACACCTTGTTAAGACTTCACAGAGAGACCCTATATCTCAGTCGATGTATGATATTGATGACGTTATGTCACTTGTCCACAATGGGATAAATGTAGTTGGAATCGGCTATACCATTTACATTGGTAGTGAATTCGAACATGAGATGCTATCAGAGGCTGCACAATTTATCCGTCAGGCACACGAACTTGGAATGGTCTCTGTAGTCTGGATGTATCCTAGGGGTAAAGCGGTTCCTAACGAAAAAGACCCGCAATTAATTTCAGGTGCGGCCGGAGTTGCTGCCTGTATTGGTGCAGATTTTGCTAAGGTAAATTACCCAACTGAGTTTCCTGGAATGACCAGAGCTGAATCTCTAGCAATTGCCTCAGAAGCCGCAGGAAGAACCGGCATAATTTGCTCTGGCGGGGGAACATTACCACCTGATGAATTCTTACAGAGACTGTGGGAGCAGATGAACACCGGTAATTGCCGGGGCGCTGCTACTGGCCGTAATATTCATCAAAAAGATACGGAAAATGCGGTAAAGATGACTGCAGCATGTCATGCGATAATCTGTGAAGGGGCATCGGTCGACGAGGCTCTCAAAATTTACCACTCATAGGTTTGGAGTTGATTTGGTGGGTGTTATTCATCCAGACATAACAATGGCCGAAACACTGCCATCAAATTATTACCGGGATGAAATAATTCATCATAAGTTGATGCAAAAGTTTGCAAGTTCGTGGAATTTCATAGGATTGGAATCAACACTAAACGAAGGTGATGTAGTTCCGGTAGTAGTTGGTGACATACCAATGCTGATGACGATGAAAGACAACAAAATCAATTGTGTGTCAAATGTTTGCACTCATCGAGGGATGATACTTAGCGATAGCATCAAAAATGTTTCAACAATAATCTGCCCGTATCATGGCAGGACTTTTTCTCTTTGTGGTAAAATTAAGCATATGCCTAAGTTTGAAGATGTCGAGAATTTTCCTACTCGCACTGATGACTTGCCAGAAGCGAAAGTAGCTACTTGGCACGGCCTTATTTTTGCAAGTTTGAATTTAGAGGATTCGTTCGAGGCGTATATCTCTGATATTGAAGAAAGAATGAGTTTTGTCGATTTCTCTAATTTTGCCAGAGATGATACTCTAAATAGAGAGCATCACATAAATGCTAATTGGATGCTTTATGTTGATAATTACCTTGAAGGATTTCATATTCCCTATGTCCATAAGGGGCTCAATTCGGTAATTGATTATTCAAATTATAAGACAGAAGTATATCATAACTCAGTGCTGCAGATCGGTTATGCTGTAAATGGAGAAGAATGTTTTAGACTACCCCATGGGCATGTTGACCATGGCAAAAATGTCGCAGCCTATTATTGGTGGATATTTCCCAATTTGATGTTAAATTTCTATCCGTGGGGCTTATCGATAAATGTTGTATTGCCAGATGGCGTGAGTGCTACACAGGTGATGTATTATGGAATGGTTGGTGATAGCAACAAGTCGGGACAAGGAGCTGGTGGCGATTTGGATACAGTTGAGCATGAAGATCAGTGGATTGTCGAGGCATGTAATAGGGGTATGAAGTCAAAACTCTACCTAAGAGGGCGGTATTCACCATCGATGGAAAAAGGTGT
>DAWS01000117.1 GCA_002506025.1 Euryarchaeota archaeon UBA111
AACCAACAGACACCGGTGAACAATTTGGGCAACATGCCACAGTCCAATGTTCAAAATGTAATACCACAAAATCAGTCAACTTCTCCGACTGATGAAATGGTTAACCGTTTGGCTGAGGCCGAGAAGGCGATGAAAAGTGAACGTCGAAATCAGTGGCTGAATATGAACCAGGCTTCAGCATCTAATGTGTTATCTAACTTGGGTGCGGATTTGCCAAATCACCTGCGTAACGAAACCAATGCGGCTCAAGAGATTTTAACAGGCGCTCTAGGTGGGCAAAAAGATGCACCAAATGACGCCTTTCTCCGAAGGATGTGCGAGGTAGCAGTGCGCAGAGTAGCCCGCAAGAGAGGAGTTGCAGTGGAGACACCCCAAGCTAAATTGGAAGATGATATCCTTACAGTTAATATTACCTTTATCGACGACGGACGTGTTCTTGACACGCCGGAAGAGCTTAGCAACGCGTTTGAACATGCAATCCAAACTGAAATTGCTCTGAAAGGATTTGATTACGTCGCAGAAATTAACCTATATCGCTCCAAAGACGGCGAAATCGAAAACCTCTCCGATGTTGAGGACGATGAAGAGATGTTCGCATGTGAAATTTGTGACGGTCTAGTGAAAGAGAGTGATGCTGAATGTCCACATTGTGGAGCAGTGTTCGAAGACGAGGAAGAAGAGCCAGAGCCACCAATCCGAGGACCGCCTAGAGGTGGACCTCCGCGTGGCCCGTCAAGAGGCGGCCCTCCGGGTGGCCCGTCACGCTCAGGCCCTCCCGGTGGCCCATCGAGGGGCGGCCCTCCGAAAGGTCCGGGAAGAAGTCCTCCAAGAGGCCCCAGCGGTCCAGCAGGTGGACCACCAAAAGGGCCAGGCCGAGCGCCACCCGGTTCAAAGCCAGCGGGTGGGCCTTCACGCAGTCCGCCGAAAGGACCAACCCGAGGTCCCCCGTCAGGGGGTCCAAAAGGCGGTCCTCCGAAGGGCCCTAAGCGTGGACCACCAAAATGAGTAAGTGATAGTGTTGGCGAATAATATCGTACCTGAATTCGGTGCTATAGGATTCAACGGTAAACTGAGGCCATCACAAATTGCTGCGGTTTCTGTCATTGAACCACAGTTAGATATTCAAGGTAAACATCTGCATATAGTTGCTCCACCAGGCTCAGGAAAAACAGTTCTTGGACTGTATGTTTGGGCAAACTTGGTTAGGAAACCAACCCTAGTCCTGTCACCTAATTCTGCAATCCAAGCACAGTGGGCAGCAAGAACAGATTTGTTTGATTTAGATGGCAAAGATGAATTTATTACTACCGATCCGAAAAAACCGGGCTTACTTACCTCACTAACATACCAGTCAATTACTATGCCAAAAAGAGGCGGCGAAGAATTAAACGAAGCAGCTATTGACCTTTGGACAGAGAATCTAATATCTAACGAAGAGGCGCTAGATGAAGAAAATGCACTAGGTTGGATTGAGGACCTAAAAATAAAAAATAGTGATTATTATGAGGAACGACTTTCGGTCTATAGAAAGAAGGTTAGAGATGAATTTTCTAAACACGGAAATGCTTTGTGGACTTTGAGTGAATCAGCAAAAAATAATCTTCAAAGATTGAAGGAAATTGGTATTGGGATGATAATTCTTGACGAATGCCATCATTTACTCCACCATTGGGGAAGAGTTCTAACTGAAGTTAGAGAATATTTCGATAATCCAATAGTTCTTGGTTTGACGGCAACTCCTCCAGATTTCCAACATTATGACGAAGAGGATGCAAAAAGGTATCAGGAATTTTTTGGTGAAATCGATTATGAAGTACCGGTGCCTGCATTGGTTCGAGATTCAAATTTAGCACCATATCAAGATCTAGCATTCTTTGTTCGGCCATCACAAAATGAGTTGAGTTATGTTGCCAAGGTTGATGAAGAATTCCAAGCACTTCTCAATGAATTGCATGAGGTGCAGGATTATCCAAATGCAACTTTACCTATTGACAAATGGGTGTTCAAAGCCCTCGAGGAGAGGAAATCACCTGGTGGGAAAAAGGAAGAATGGGAACAATTTAGCAAAAGAAATAGTGGATTTGCCAACGCAGCAAGAGCATTTTTGATTAACACAATTGGTAGTATACCAAAAGGGGTCCCCAATCCACCAGACTATTTGCTCGATTCTTATCAGAATAAATTGGCTATTTTAAGGCCCGTCCTTGACCGTTACGTAAGGCATGGATTACGTAGGAGTGAGAGTGAACTAGATCATCAAAAAGCAGAATTAATCACCCAGCGGTTGAGAATGCTAGGCACTCAAATTACTGAAACTGGAATTCGACCTTGTGCATCCCCAGTAGGGAGAATTATGGCTTATGCATCCACCAAGGTCAAGGCTATTTCTACGATTTTAAGCTCTGAAATGCAAGCGCTGGGTGGAGATATTAGAGCAGTAATCATCACTGATTTTGAGAAAACCTCAGCTACGACGTTGGTTGAAGGCGTAATGGATGACGAGGCAGGAGGTGCCGTTGCTGCATTTAGACAAGCAGTTCAGTGTGACAATGTAGACCTGCTTAATCCAATATTAATGACCGGTAGCACGGTATTAGTCGATGATGACCTTGCAGAAGAATTTTTGACAGCGGCAAATAATTGGATAGAAGAGAGATCTCTAGCGATTACCTTGGTAGATGAAATTAGAGGGGACTACCATGAAATTGTTGGTAAGGGTAAAGATTGGATTCCTAGATATTATTCTCTAATGATTACAGAATTCTTCCAACTTGGCATCACAAAGTGTCTAATTGGAACCAGAGGCTTGCTTGGCGAGGGATGGGATGCATCAAGAATCAATGTACTGATTGACCTGACAACAGTAACAACAAGCATGAGTATTAACCAGTTACGAGGGCGCTCAATCAGATTGGACAAACAATGGCCAGAAAAAGTTGCCAATAATTGGGATGTTGTTTGTCTAGCAGAGGAGTTTACCAATGGATTCTCAGATTACGAGCGCTTCAAAAAGAAGCATAAGCAATTGTATGGAGTATGCGATGATGGCGCAATAGAGAAAGGGGTAGGACATGTTCATGCGGCATTTACTGAGGCCGAACCAGAAGGAATAAGTGAAGGGATGTCTATATTTAATGAAGATATGTTGAGGCGTAGTCGTAATAGAACTCATGTAAGAGGTCTATGGGGAATCGGCCAGCCATTTTTTGCCAAACCTACTTCCGCAATTGAAGCAAAATTGAGCGTTGGCTCAGGAGGTGGCTTTTCGTTTGGTAAAGAAAAAACTCCGTGGACCGATGCATCTCTAGTTCAGGCCATTTCAAATTCAATCGTTAACAGTCTGATTCATCTAGGAATGATCTCAAGGAATTGTCGTGCTGATGGTGGCAATCGTGGAGGTGGTTGGGTACGTTTGCATCTTGAGAATGCCACAGAAGAAGAAAGTGCGCTATTCTCAGATTGTTTGGAGCAAATTTTGGGCCCAATGGAAAAACCTAGATATGTAATATCGCGTTCATCTAAATTTATCACCGATACTTGGTTATCAAAAATAATGCCAGAGATAATCGCTAAATTTTTCCGACCGGTTAAAGACCGTTTAGTAATGTATCATACCGTTCCAAAAGTACTTGCAGCATCGGCAGAAAAAGCCGAGATTTTCCAGCGTTATTGGAATGAATTTGTTAGCCCATCCGAGCTATTTTATGCTAGAAGTAAAGAAGGTAAAATAAGAGTTGATATCATTAAATCATCAACAATGGTTCCTCAAAACTCGATACATAGGAAAGAGATTTTCCTATGAGCAAGATTTACACATTATACTCTTGCCAGTTTCACAATCTGCACAAAATCTACCACGACACTTGAAGCAGCGGAAATCGAAAGCAGAAACAGGTTTTGAGCAACTAGGGTCTGCGCATATTTCATCAGATTTGGCTTCATTTTTTGCCACGCCATCAGCAACATTATCCCAAAAGTTAGCATCCAGTTTCTTAGATTTATTTTGACGACTTGGACTAACTTCTGAAACTTGGGATGAACTTTGCATCTTCAATCCTAGTGTTGTCATGACAAACTGATTTTGAAAGAACGGCCTTGCTGCCTTTTCTCCGACATTGAACAAACTTGAATATGTCTTGATTGCATCTTCAACGGAAGTTACTGTCACTCCACTTTTGTTTACTTTGGCTATTATTGACTTATAGTGATAATTTCGATAATCATAAGTCGGTTTTTCATTTCTGCCCTTTGCCACCCAATCTTCTTTTTCTTTTTGTTGTCTAGAATCAATAAGAGCATCTATATCTACATCATATGATTCTCCAACTGTGACAGTCATGATTCCGGTTGCAATGAGTATTTGGTAAAGAAAGCAACAACCAGAAAAGAGCCCCAAAACCATGTTTGGGAGGGTCCACCACCCAAAACCGCCGAGAGATACAAAGGTGAATGATCCTGCACACAAGGTACCCATTATCACAGCAGTAAGGTATTTTTTTTTCGCCATATTATCACTAAAGTGTGGCTAGGCGCTGTCCCCGAGCGCCGTCACCGATTTTTTCTTATGGCTCGCATCGCGAAATGTCACAGTCCTAAGACTCCATTGGGAACATATCTGGTTTCGTTAGCGAGTCTATAAACAATCAGTCGCGCACAACCATTCTAATGCTTGGTTCGGTATTTCCCGCTAATTGCTCATATTGAGAAATATCAATATCGAGACCTAGTTTAGCTAATAGTGTCAAATGGGCTTTGGAGTAATTTTGCTTTGAATTGTTACCTTTGATCATAGAGATAAATCTCAGTTCATTGTCCCAGTTACCATCTTCATTCATAATACCTGAAATTCTGACCCAGTAGTGTTTTCGTGTGGCAAGAGTTTTTGACACCTTTTCCATGCCAATCTTATCTAGAATCTTAACGATTTTGGCTCTAGTAAATGCCTCCGGACAGATGAACAAAATGCGTTCACCATCAGAGAATATATACGAATCAGCTAAGTTTTCTAACTTAACTAAGTCTTCAAGTCGCTCGAGGCATAATTCTCCAATGCCCCATGAATATGGTGTCCAAA
>DAWS01000137.1 GCA_002506025.1 Euryarchaeota archaeon UBA111
GAATTGATAATTGCGGACGAGCCATCTAACGGATTGGATGCAACTGCACGCGAGTTCATGATTTCGACTCTGCAAAACATGGTTAACAATGGGAATAGGTCAGTTATGATGGCGTCTCATCTTATGGATGACGTTGAGAGAGTTTGTGAAAATATGGTGCTACTTCACAAAGGCAAACTAGCTGCTCAGGGGAAAATTGATGATTTGAAAGATATCGACAGAGAAATTGAAATTCATGTATGGGGTAATGCTTCGAAGCTAGAAGAAAAAATGATGTCGATAGGCTTGACTGTTCGACGAGAGGGTAGAATAATGCGCGTCTTACACGAAAATGATGACACTACCTCGAAAATTTTAGCCTGTGCAAAAGAAGTTGATTCGCAGATTCGTCGGATGCATGAATACGAAGCCTCATTGGAGGATTTGTTCATTGTAATAATGGAAAATCTGGGGTATGAAGTAAAGACAAGTGAGGACCTACTAAGGAGCCCGGTGCAAGGTCGCCAAGTTGATGCTCCGGGCTACATGGGGGGAGGGTCATGAGTGAACAATTAGACTCAACTTCACAAACTACCGCCAATGATCTGTCTTATTCCGAGAATGTCCCAGTTACAGGACAAGGTAGAATGGATGCTGCATGGGGTTCAAAGGACGGTGATGAATCAACCACCGCACAAGTTACCAGTAACAACGCCTCTGTCGGTTATGTGTTTGAGCAAATTTACAAACCGTGGAATGGACCGTTAAATCCACGCTGGATGAGAAATTGGGCAATCCTCAGACACCATGTCCTTGGTATATTCCGCAAGGGTCACCGACCGTGGAGTTTGCCAACAAAGCTGTTCATTGTCATTGTATTTATCGCCTCACTTGGCGATGTTGGTTTGACCTTATTGTCCGCCCTGATTGGAAGTCCAGAATTACACACTATGTGGGGAGTAAATCGTGACAATTTGTATGGACATGTTCTAGGCTTCTTCCCCCGTAACATGCTGTATTATCCGATACTGGCGGCATTACTTGTTGGTGGAGTAATCAGTGAGGATAGATATCACGGCACGTCTGCCCTATATTTCTCCCGGCCTATCAGTCGTTTTGATTATGTAATGATGAAATACATTTCAGTAGCAATGATTCAGGCATTTGTGGTATTACTCACGCTAATGATTTATTATTTCGTCGAGATAATCGTGATGGGTCGAGGTTGGGCATGGATCATTGATACATTTCCTCTATTTTTGGCTGCATTTGTTGGTGGAATAATCTTAATCGTAACGTATACCAGTATTGGACTTGGACTTTCGAGCGTCTCCAAAGGCAAGTTTTTCCCGGGCATAGGACTAGTTGCCATCGTTTTAGGAACCAAAACACTGGCCGTGTTAGTATCAAATTTATTCGAACGTGATGTAATGTATTTGCTTTCTCCATATGATTGTCTGGCTCATGTAGGTCAAGCGCTCGTTGGTACACAAACTACCTACGACCAGTATTCATGGACTTGGTCACTTGCATCGCTAGTATTGATGAATGCCTTTTTCCTCTACATACTTTCATCCCGAGTAGCATCGATGGAGGTGACCAGAGAATGATGCCGGATATCCATCAAGAGGGTCGAGCAGAAACCACCGAGTGGCAGCCCGAGCAAAAAGCGCCAGTAATTCTGCTCGAAAATGTCAGCAAAACCTACGGGAAAATTCACGCACTCAGCGGTGTAACCTTGGCGCTATCTGGCGGGGTAACGGGAATACTGGGCCTCAATGGAGCAGGTAAATCGACCCTGTTCAAGATTCTAATGGGTAAACTAAAACCTAGTTCTGGACAAGTACGACTGTTTGGCACAAACCCCTGGAAAAATCCAGCACCGTATTCAAGAGTTGGATTTGTCCCCGAGGGAGAAAAAATGCATGATTGGATGACTGCACACGATTTCATATCGACTTTTGCCCGACTAAATGGCCTTACTAGAGACGAGGCTAAAGTTGAAGCTGATAGAGTTCTAGATTTTGTTGGCTTACTAGATGTCGCTCACAAACAAATTGGTCGTTTCTCCAAAGGCATGCGGCAGCGAACAAAGATAGCCCACGCACTTGTTAGCGATCCAGAATTAATTATTTTGGATGAGCCACTACAAGGCTGCGACCCATTGGCTAGAACGACGATCATGAATGTTATTAGAGAATTAGGCCGAATGGGTCGAACGGTGATTGTTAGTAGTCACATACTCACGGAGATAGAGCGGATTACAGAACAAATTGTTATTCTTCACCATGGCCGACTTCTAGCACTTGGAAATCTTCATGCGATAAGGGAGAAAATGGATAATATCCCACATAGAATAGATATTGGGTGTGAGTCGCCTAAAGAACTAGCAAAAAGCGTCATCGATATCGGTTCTGTTCACGGAATATCATTTCAAGACCCACAAAAATTAACTGTCCAAACTCATAACTTGGGTGATTTTCACAGTCATCTGCCAGCGACCATAATTGATGGTGGACATAAAGTAAACTCGATTGATAATCCAGATGATGACTTAGCATCAATTCTAAGCTATCTAACAGGTGGAGGTGGTCCGTGATGGCTGACAAAACCAACACAATTTTCCGTGCACTCGACCGTAAAGCATCAGCTATTACTGAGTTTACAATGCGACAGTATAGGACGAAAATCTCCACCTGGGTGGTGCTAATAACTGGTTTAGTTATTATTAGTCTGCTAATGATGTTTTATGTTGATGCTATGCAAAGAGATTTTGAGTCTGTGGATAATGATGGGGATTCTGTCGATTCTGATGGGGATTCCTACCCAGATGGACAGGAGCGCCTATACGGCACTAATCCATTCTCTGCCTTGTCCAATCCCGGGTTTTTTGATCCACCCATACCACCCGACGATCCTAGTGTTTGGATAGATGAAGATGATTTTGATTGGAATGAATCTCCTACTGGGACTCGTTCAGTAAGTGTTGGTTATGATGATGATGGTGACTGCAGAACAGACGACCGGACCAGCTCGCAAAAAGACACTAATGACAACGGTGTCGAGTGCGATATTGAATTATCATTGACATTAACCGGGGAATTCAGATATGATGCGGACAGTTTTGTTGACGAAGATCCCGATGACGAAGCTTATGCAAAGGAGGCACTGCACAGGGCATCAATCTTGGGCATAGGGAAACTGGGCTTCGTCTTCATCATCAGCATTTTTATCCCTCTATTTATGGCTACAGGCTTAATTCGTGACGAGATGAATTCAGGCACTATGCATTACATGCTTACCAAACCTATTGCAAGGACTGAGGTTTTCTTTTACCGAGTTATTGGATACCTTGGTATCGTCTGGCCATATCTGATTATATTGACCTTAATTTCTGCCATAGTCACCGGATTTGCCGGGCCAGGCGACTCACTATTTCGGTTTTCAGAATTTGGCATATGGCTTGCAATACTATTTGCTGCCATGATGGCAACCCTAGTCTATGGTATGCTGTTTTGCTTCCTTGGTGTGATGTGGCGCTATGGAATAATTTTGGCGATACCGTTTGCTGCTTGGGAATTGGGTATGGCACTACTATCTATGGGCGTTCCAGATGCTCCGATACTTCGCTTCTCAGTCATTGGTTGGGCGCTAATCATTGTAGATTCAGCAAGCATGATAGTTTGGCCAGACATGGCGTTACTGATTTATTCAGGGTTTTCAGTTGAGGGAACTGACGCTCTTGGATTTGAGAGTGAGGAGTTAATCGGCTCGGAACCATTGCAATATTTCTATGCAAACCCTGGTCTTGGAAACATAAGTCCATTTCTCTCTATGATAATTGCTACAGTTGTTTTGCTTATTCAAGCAACAGCTTTGCTGTTTCTCGGTGGAGCAATATTCAAAGGGAAGGAAATAGAATGATTGACGGTATGGAAAAATTTGCTGGTGATCTTTCTCGAATGTGGAAGTTGCAAGAGCGCCCTCCGTTGCACCACCTAACTTGGGACTGGTGGTGGTGGTTGCTTATGCTAGACGATGAAAATGGCAATCCTAGCGGCAAACAACTGATGGTATTGTGGTCAACAAAAGATAACCCCAAGGTTCTGGTCAGTGG
>DAWS01000133.1:0-529 GCA_002506025.1 Euryarchaeota archaeon UBA111
GCAACCTGCCCCCAATCGCCCCTTGCCTTTACCGAACCTCGTAAGGCGGTTGATAACTTGACATTGGTATCTCGAAGATTAGTAGTTTGTTCCTGCAGGCCTTTTACCATGGTAGAAATTTCAGAATATGCTCCTTTGCGGCTGTTTTCCATCTCTGTTGTTGCTTGTGCTAATTTGTCAAGATGCTCCTTGATTGGATTTACCAACGATTCAACTTCTTTCTTTCTTGCGTCATAATCCTTTGATGCTTCAACATGAACTTGGCCCAACTGCGCCTGTGCTAACTTGAGAAACTCCTCTGAATTTTGTCGGCTGACATCTACTGCAATATTCTTCATTTCTGCTTCCATTGCTGCCTTGGTTTCTTGCATCGCAGCTATTTGTGCTTCGGATTTTGCTGTGGCTTTTATTGCATCGCCAGAATATTTATTTTTAGCAAATAGATAACCTAAACCGATACCTATCGCACAACCTAAGACCAGCAAACCATACTCTGCAACAGTCGCCATAATATAATCAAAATGTCAAC
>DAWS01000133.1:933-7271 GCA_002506025.1 Euryarchaeota archaeon UBA111
CACCTAAAAGTGAATAGTATGCAGAAGATTAAGCGAGTAAATTATGAAAAAGCGGTAAGCCCGGTAATTGCAACAATTTTGATGGTAGCCATCACGGTGGTTCTTTCCGGTGTATTGTATGTCTGGGCAGCGAACCTAGCTGAAAGTAATACCGATGGAACATTTGAGATGTATACCTTCAGCGCAACAAGTGCGCCTGGGGAATTAACTTCAGGTAGTAATGATAACCTAGTCATAGTAACTATGGATCAAGGCCAAGATATTAATTGGGCCAAACTATCTGTCAAGGTCTCTGTCGCTGGCGCTGCGTCAGTATCTTGTGCAGGTCCTGGTGAAACAACTGGAGCCTGCATAGTCTTAGAGTCTGAACCAGACGGTGGCGTTTGGGAAATTGGCGAAGCGGTTACTATCAAAGAAAACGGCGTTGACTTGTGTGATGGAGACAGCTGCGAGATATCGGTGAAAATAATCAACGAGCGAGATGGATTTACTTTAGATGATTCAGCAACTATTGCAGAAAGTTCCCCGCTTCCACCTAACCCGTGCTACTCTAAAGTCCTCTACAACACACAGACCCACGAGGTCATTACCAAGTCAACAATTGATGAGGGCGGCCACTCAACATGGATGCTACTAAGCGAATCATCAACAGATTATGTGCACCCAGCATATTATCACAAGTCTATGCACCAAGTCCTTGATTGCTCTGAAGGCTCAATGGTTGGTAGTTGGATACTAACCGAGATGCAGAGCGGCGGCGGCAGCAGTGATGGTGGTAGTGACGGCGGTAGTAGCGATTCCGGCGATGATTCTGGCGATGAGCCTGCAGCAGATCCAAACTGTGGCGATGATTACATGCTCTACAACTATCAAACCCACCAAGCCTACAGCCAGCAGGATGTTATCGATGGTAATGCAGGAGATTGGGTCATGCTAGACGAGGACGAATGGCCAGACTACAACCATCCAGCATATTACGACCGTGGCGTCCATCAGGTCTTAGACTGCACTGAAGGTGACTCAGTCGGAGCTTGGTCGCTTGTCGAACCCAGCAGTGGCGGTAGCCACGGTGGTGGCAGTGATGATGGCGGTAGTAGTGACGATTCATCAACCGCAGATCCAGCCTGTGGCGACAATTACGTGCTTTACAATTACCAAACACATGCAGCTTACACCCAGCAAGACGTCATTGACGGTAACGCTGAGGACTGGATGTTATTAGATGAAAATGATGAAAGATATGCTGACTATAATCACCCGGCATACTACTCTCAGTCGAATAATCATGGAGTATTAGATTGCACACAGGACGATTCAGTCGGCGCCTGGTCTTTAGAAGATCCAAACAGTGGCGGTAGCCACTCAAGCTAAGGTTAGTCCTCTGACCTCACCGCTGGCGGGGTTGTGGTTCCATTTTCACCCAGTCGGAACCACGCCCCCGTTGGCATTACTGCAATGAAATAAATCAAATAGTAAAGAACTAGGGTTTACTTTGTTGACATGCGTTTGACGTGGCCAGTATACGTATTCACGGCAGGAATATTTTTCCTCTTTGCCATGGGAGTCCAATTCATCTCTCTCGGCAAGAGCGCTGTGGTCGGATTGTTCCTCATTTTGACCATACTCTACGCTTGGGTTGCCTGGGTTATGGTAAACCGAGAGGCTGTACTAGAACTTCATAGTTATGAAAAATGCCAATCATGTGGTGAACTAACTCCTAAGCAAGGAGATTATTGCATGATGTGCGGTGTTGTTCAGTGATTGAGTTGCTACTGCCAAACGGTCATTAAGTTGTAATTAATCAACGCGAACAACGATTTATATTCTGCCTGTCCGGATTTTCTATTATGAATCTCAGCAATGCTGACCGTGGTATTAGGCTTGTATCCGGTGCATCATTGCTTACTTTTGACTATCTCGCAAGTTCCAGTTGGGAAATAGTCTTCTTAGTATTAGGATTATGGGGCTTGGTTTCCTCAGTTTTTGGTTTCTGCCCCTTTTATTCAATTATGGGATTCAACACGTGCCCAACAAAGTTGTCGCAATGACCGCAAAATATGTTTTGGCCGTGATATGGCTACACAATTGTATTATTTTTTGCTGACCGTGTCACTTGCCACGGTTCTGGTTAGCCTTTAGGGAAGGGCGTAGCTTTTCTGCGCCTTTGCCCTTGTTGTGTAGACCACGTCCTCGCTTGCCTGCTGAGGTCTTACCGCGGTAAACTCGACCCTTGTGAGCCTTGTTGCCGTTAGCGGAACAGAAGACGCCGAGTTGCTTATCGTTAATGATGGCAGGATGGTGAGTGTCAATCATAATGACTTCGAAATACTTGTGCTTACCGTCTTGTCCAACCCAGTAAGAATTCAAAACTTCTAGGTTAGGGAAGTGGCGGGCAACGCGCTCCTCAGCGATCCTTTGAGTATTCTTTGCCATGGTAATTTTGGATATACCAGCCTTTGATGGCTTTCTCTTCATGTGGATCTTACCTTTTCTCAGTCCACCTCGACGAACTCTGGTTCGAATTAGGACAACACCTTGCTTGGCTTTGTAACCCATTCTACGAGCAGCATCTAAGCGAGTGGGGCGGTCTATTTTACAGTTAACCGGTTCCCTTCTCCACTGTGCCATACGGGCTTGGCGATACATGTGTGGCAGTGCATCCTTAGGTCTCTTCCAAGTCGCACGAACGTGTTGGTATAGTCCTTGAGCCATGTTATCACCGCTTCTCAGCACTTGGCCGACAAAACTCCCCTTTATGAGTCTACCTTCGCGATACTGCGCGTAACTTTGGTAAAAATTTGACTTCTTGAGCAGAGGAAGTATAATTTCGTTGTTAAATTGCGTTGCATGAAAAATAAAAAAATTCCAATATGACTTTGAGTTAATATTCTTAGTATTGCAATATACATTAACTGCGGCGCGCTCTTCGCGAAAAGACATTGATAAGAGGCGAAAGTTAGGCTTGATTAACGGGGGTAGGGCTGTGAAAACTTTAGGGACACCTAATATTGACCTTTCCAAATTTTTCGCGTCACCACCAACACATCAGATCAATGGCCAAACCGTAGATGCGAAAACCCTGATGAATAGCGTCAGCATGGTTTCAATGAAGCTTGATTCCGACAATGTTGAGCACGTCAAGTATCTAACAACAGAGGGATTAAACAAAAAGCAGAGGCTTGGTTTCTTGCGTGAAATCCGTAAAGAGCTAAACGCCGACTTATTCGAATTATCAACTTGTAACAGAGTATTGTATGTTAGTTTCAACGTCACATGTGAGGAATTAGAATCTAGCGTGCTGAAGACTGCATCCCTTTCCTCAGCTCCATTTCAATACTTCAAAGGAATCGATGTATGGCGTCATTTAGTAAAGGTCTGTAGCGGTTTAGATTCGTTTATTCTGGGGGAGCTACAAGTAATGTCCCAATTCCGAGGTTCTTTGGCATGGCACAGGAAGCACGGATTGCTAAGCGATATCAACGGCTCTTTCTTCGAGCACGTAGTTTCAGCAAATCGTATGATTAGACGAGAGTTTGGCTTTAATCAGACAACTGAATCAATGCTTAACTTGGCAACAAGTGCCTTAGAGGAAATAATTCCAGCCAACCAATCAACACCATCAATTGTATTGGGGTTCGGCGAAATGGGCTCTAAAGCCGTAGAGGTCTTACTCTCTCTCGGTCAGACCGATATCACGGTAATTTCTCGTTCGCCTGAGGAGGCTGCACTAAGGAATCCAGAAATTGCAGCAAAGGTTACAATGATGACCTTTGAAGAGTGGAAATCAAGTAATGTGTCTCCAAATTTGATTATCTCGACAATCAGAAATAAAGTCGCAACATATGACAAATCTAATCCAATACCATCTGATTCAAAAGCGGTGATTATGGATTTCTCTTGGCCACCGTCAATTGATGCAAGTGGTGTTAGTAAAAATCACGAATTGTTCGGAACCGAATATTGGATTCGAGCATCTCATAGGCTTGGTATTGAGTGGGATTATTCCTCCACAATTGAGAAAAGCGAGGCCATGATTTCCCAAATTCAACAACGGTTCATGGATGCATTAACCGATAAAACACGAGCTAAATTCAGAGCCTTCATGTATCAAACACTCGAGGCATTATCACAGCAATGGGAACAGTCTGAGCATGCCGAAGATTCATCAACGCAACTTGGGGCATTCTCCCGTGAGATTGCTACATGGATTTGCAATCAAGACGGTCCTTTTACTACCGTAGAACTCGATAATATGGTGTTATCCACTGACCGACAAATCAATCCAACGCTTCTTAAGAGGGTGGCTAGTGATGTGAATGAGACGATTATTCGCATCAATGAAAAGTCCACACTCCCGGAGGCTCTGCTTTGACCAAATTAAGAATCGGGACGAGAACTTCTACCCTTGCGATGTGGCAGGCAAACCGTGTCGAAGCGATAATCAACAATATGGGTATTGAGACTGAGATAGTTGGCATCAATTCAAGTGGGGATAAATCGCTGGGTGGTGACTTAGCTAGTTCTGTTGGACAGTTTATTCATGCCGTAGATGCAGAGTTGATTTCAGGCTCAATTGATATCGCAGTTCATTCTTCCAAAGATGTGCCAGTGACTATCTCTGATGAGTTAACAAATCTAGCCTATCTTGAACGAGGCTATACTAATGACGTTATTATTTTTCGAGACTCAAATGGATATCACAATTTATCCGACTTATTGGCAAATAGGGATGAGTCAACCATAGATCAAGCCCTAGCCGTCGTGCCGAAATCAGGGATGGTCGGAACGGTTTCTGGCAGGAGGCAATCGTTCGTACTTAGCAAGCGACCGGATATCATACCGATTGCGGTTAGAGGCCAGGTTGAAACTCGTCTTAAGCGCCTGCAAGAAGGTAGAGTTGACGCAATAATCCTTGCCGAAGTTGGCTTACAGCGCTTACACCAAGTCGGTGCTCTAGAGCCTTGGGTATTATCAATGGGCGCAATGCGGATCAATGACATTGATTGGCCAACAGCACCGGGCCAAGGGGCGATATCAGTGCACTGTCGCACGGGAGACCTGGACAATTTTGCTGATCTTAGAGTCGCATTAAATCACCTGCCAACAGAATCTGATGTAATCAATGAGCGAAAGATTCTGTCAGCGATAGGTGGCGGTTGTCTCTATCCTGCCGGCATAAAAGTTGCCGGCGATACGGTTGCTGCTCAAATCTCGCCAAAGAATTGGCGTGAAATATTCTGCCAAGGCTTGCCATACGACAGTCAGAGGTATACTGGCAGTCTCTCGAATTATCAGCCGGTTCTCCCAACAACATCTATTGAACCAAGAGAATTAAACAGCTCAGGGCCAAAGATAATCTCAACGTTAAATTCAGATAGACTAGCAAGAATATTACAAAATAATTCAATCAACGTCATCAACCAACCCGTGATAGAACTCGTTGCTAAACCTGAGAAATGGCCAACATCATTCCTCAACGATAACACACCTAGGGCTAATTGGCCCTATCTTGTTCTTACCTCGCCATTTGCGGCAAGATGTGCTGTTGAGGTGGCAGAACATAATCCAGACCTGAAGAGGATTCAATGGTTGGCAATTGGTGAAGGAACTGCTAGAGCCTGTTTTATGCGGGGAGTTACGGTTTCAATATGCGCCCAAGCAAGGAACTCCGTCGAATTAGTCGATTACATTAATCGGATGATAAGTCGAGACATCACCCTCATGATTCCTCGTTCAGACGTTGCCTCTAGCGATTTGGTTGACCGGTTAAATGCGCTAGGATTTAGCACTAAGAGTTGGATTGGATATGAAAATCGGACCAAACAAATACCCGCAATGCCAGTTAGTGATGATGATGTTTTGCTACTATCCTCACCTTCTTCCGCACGAGCATGGGTAGAAAACTCACTACCCATACCTAAAAATATACTTTGCATGGGGAAGTCATCATTAGCGGAGATTGACTCATTAGGCTACTTTACTGATTCGACCGTTGAAATACTACAAGGACCAACATCTGAATTCGTTGCAAAGTGGTGGAAAGAAAACCGGGGTGATTAGTTGAATATCAGGCCAAGAATCAATCGCTGGACCATATCAAGGCGTAATTTGAATTTCGCCGCCGATATCAAATCCTCACTAGTTCAACCACATTTTGTGGTTTCAGGTAACGGCGTTAATCAGCCGATTGAAAGCATGCCAGGAATCAATCGACAATCAGTCGATGTGTTGTGTGAAACCATTGCTAGTGACATGGCACTTGGTATAACTGCTCACATGTTGTTTGCAGTTGTAGACCACCACGAAAAAGACTCTACAGCATCTAAAGCTTCACACCC
>DAWS01000032.1 GCA_002506025.1 Euryarchaeota archaeon UBA111
CGATGAAGCAATACTCGAAGCCGTGTCAGACGAAGGCGAAGGTGCTGACATAATCATGGTCAAACCAGCAATGACCTACCTCGATGTTGTTCGTCAAGTCGCAGACGCAGTTGCACGTCCTGTTGCGGTTTACAATGTCAGCGGAGAATACTCTATGGTTATGTCATCAACATCTGATGAAGAATCGACGGCTAGTTTAGTCAGGGAAATTTTCCATTCCTTCAAAAGGGCCGGCGCCGACATAATAGTGAGTTACCACGCGAGGGCGGCAGTCGCGGGCAATTGGCTAGATTGAGGTGAAGAAATGCAACGTGCTAAATCCAATTCCTTGCACAGCGAAGCATTGCACCATTTAGTTGGCGGAGTAAACTCCCCCGTCAGAGCCTTCAAATCTGTCCACGGCAATCCAATCTATTTTGATAAGGCATCAGGTGCTATAGTCACTGACGTTGACGGCAATGAATATGTCGATTTCGTCCAATCGTGGGGCCCCTTGGTTCATGGTCATTCACATCCAAAAATAATTGACCTAGTATACCAGAAAATGCAGAATGGGACCTCATTTGGTGCCCCTCACATTGGCGAAATAGAGTTAGCTAAGCGAGTTAAACAGCGCTTCCAATTCATGGACAAGGTTCGATTTGTTTCCTCAGGTACTGAAGCGGTAATGAGTGCGGTAAGACTAGCAAGAGGTTACACAGGTAGAGATTTACTCATCAAGTTCGAGGGCTGTTATCACGGTCACGTAGACTCATTGATGGTTAATTCTGGCAGTGGCCTAGCAACCTTCGGCATTGCTAGCAGCCCGGGAATTCCGCAAGATACAGTTGCTACGACACTTGTCGCACCACTGGATGACGAAGAAGCAGTTGAGTTTCTGTTCAAGGAACATGGAGATGATATTGCAGCCGTAGTGATCGAGCCGCTACCTGCCAACAATGGCTTACTAGTCCAGAGACACGAGTATCTGGCTAAGTTACGCTCACTGTGCGATGAACATGGTGCTTTACTAATCTTTGACGAGGTCATCAGTGGCTTTAGATTCAAGGATGGCAGTTATGGCGACATCTCCGGAGTTACACCGGATATTACCGCTTTAGGCAAGGTAATTGGCGGTGGCCTACCCGTTGGTGCATACGGTGCTAGAACCGAGATTATGGAGAGCTTATCACCCCTCGGCCCGGTATACCAAGCCGGAACATTATCGGGCAATCCACTTGCAATGGCTGCAGGAATTATGACGCTAGATTTGCTCGATGAAGCAGCATATGACAGACTCGAGGAGTTAGGCCAGTTACTGCAAGATAATGTTGAATCTGTATTGGAAAAGCACGGCAATCCAATGCGACTTGTTAGACGAGGCAGTCTGTTTTGGTTCTCTCCGGGTGCACATTCACCTCCACCAAGAGCGGACATGATTCCAAGCAATGCTGGAGTCTTGTATTCTGATGTTCATCGGGGCTTACTAGACAGAGGCTACATGTTGGCCCCATCAGCATATGAAATCGGTTTCATTGCGACAGTGCACGATGAGCAACACATTCTTGGTATGGTTGCAGCCCTAGATGATGTGTTGACTGAGTTGGAGGTATGACCATGAACGGTAAACAAAGAATTGTTGCCGCATTAAACTTACAACCTGTTGACCGAACTCCTGTTTGGTTCATGCGCCAAGCAGGGCGACATCTACCAGAATATCGCAAAATAGCCGCTGAGCACAACTTTTGGGAGCGTTGTATGGACGTTGATTTGTGTAAAACCATAACCCTTCAGCCACTTGAAAGATATCAAAAAATCGACGCTGCTATCATTTTCAGTGATATATTGACCCCACTGCCTTCGCTAGGTTATGATGTCGAATATGGTGGTGGAATAAGAATAAGCGATTTCAATCTTGACGATGTTGACGATTGGATAAACTTCAGCGCACGTAAACATGCGCCTTGGGCTGCAGACGGCCTACAAGCAGTTGGCGAAGAAATTGGCGATACGACCGCAAGACTAGGCTTCGTCGGTTCGCCTTGGACTATCTGTATGTACCTACTATCTGGCGGAACTGGTGACAAAGATTTCCACAATGCGCGGGCTAAAATCTACTCAAATCCAGAACAAGCGCAAAGTATGCTAATGAAAATGGGTGAGATAGTTGGAGACTTACTGGCTGACCAAGTCATTCATGGAGGTGCCGACGGCGTTCAATTGTTCGACACGTGGGCTGGATTATTATCTCCTGAAATATATCGTAAATTTGCTATGCCAGCAACGGCGCGGACGATTGAAGTGTTTCGAGAAAAAGTCGGCAGAGATACTCCAATAATTCACTATGCCAAGGGCTCAGGCCATCTTCACTCAGCGATAAGAGAACTCGATCTCAATGCGATTTCACTCGATTGGCGCGATGATTTAGCTATCAATCGCCAACAATTTGGCAAACAGTTCGCTTTCCAGGGTAATTTAGACCCCTCCTTACTTCACGGGTCAACAGAAATGGCCAAATCAGCTACTCGAAGCGTTCTTGATGCTGCGGGCGATATGCCTGGCCATATTTTCAACCTGGGCCATGGTTTTGCTCCTTCAGCAAGAATTGAATGTGTTGAAACTGTGTTGCGAGAAATTGTTGGTGAATAATGATGCGGCAGAAAATGGCTGACATGGTTCACCGAATTCAGGACGAAATTTGTGATGCTCTTCGTGCAATCGATGGTGTTGATTTCCGTCAAGATGAGTGGACTCGGCCTGAAGGCGGTGGCGGTAGGAGCCGAGTTTTTTCTGGTGGAAAGGTATTCGAAAAAGCAGGCGTGAATGTTAGCGTTGTCCACGGAACCCTAAGCCCTCAAGCCGCTAAAAGCATGGGCGGTGGGCACGAATTAATGGGTGCCGACTTGGATTTCTTTGCCACCGGAGTAAGTCTTGTTCTCCACCCCCACAATCCGATGGCTCCGACAGT
>DAWS01000111.1:0-461 GCA_002506025.1 Euryarchaeota archaeon UBA111
TGGAAGACCTGACTTTGGGCATTATTACTTCCTCTCTTGTGATGGAATACCAACTGGTCAAGCGCAATTCCTTCCCAGCCTGATGAAGTCGCACCGCCAAAATTTATCCCAGCATTTGTGTAAACGGTAAACTTGAACAGTGTATGATTTAGACCTCCAGAATTCGTGAAATTGTGAACTATCGGTAAATATACGGGAATCCATCCTTTTGATTCCGTGTAATACAGGTTACCGTTATGCCAAACACCTAACCCAGGTATGCCGTAGTTTCCTGATATGGGGTTCCATGATTGTCCGTTGTCAAAGGAAAATTCGACGTATAGGTAATCGTGTAGATAACCTTGGATATCCCAATCGAGATTGATTTCTAACTCGTCAAGGTAAGGAAAGTTGGATAGATTGGCTGGTATGATGAATTCAGATGCTGCGTAGGGTAGGTAATCTCCGCTGAAGTTTCCATG
>DAWS01000111.1:854-3057 GCA_002506025.1 Euryarchaeota archaeon UBA111
CAAGTTTACTTGACTGGTTGATACGCAAAATTGTAGATTTGTAGTGGTAAGTGGTTGGGTAAATATACCGTCAAGTGAGATATTTACTTGCTCCCATTCATCACTGACTGAGTTACTACTAATTGGCAACGGAAGGCTGGTCCAAACTTGGTTTCCATTGAGATAGCTCAATTCAACTGAATCTGATATATCTAAGGCGAGCCATTGCTGAAATGATAGCGTATAGTTATTGATTACCCGCGGCACATCGATTATCGGACTGAGGATACATGCATCGATTCCCGCCCCCAAATCTCCGTTACCTGTAGTAGCAAGAAATGAGGTATTTTGAAATCCGTCATCTGGTAATAACATACCAGAATTGCTGGTTAGTGGCGCACCAATACCAGCAATCGTCCATACCTCGCCATCCGGACCACTTGGTAACCAGCCTCCGGTAGGGATCGCTGAAACTGTTTCAAAATCCTCTGCAATATTTGACACATTGAGTTTTTCCAGCGTCAAAGTTGCCGAATTTTCCTGCAAATTAGTTAACGTGCCATTCCATTGACTGGGTTGGTTGTAGCCAAAAGTTGTGTTTTGATAGTTAACTGGATTCCACAGTGATGAGACTGTCAGATTCGCTTCAGTGATGGTATGGTTAGCAGGGATTTGGATTAAGTCACTGTCTTGAATATCTAAGTAGGTTTGATTTTGCGCCATTACAAATTCCTCCATGCTAGACCAGTCTTGTGCCGATTCTGGATGCCATGACCCGTTATCACCAGCGACAAAGTTTGATACTGGAGTCATAATTACCAGTATGACAAGAGTTGAGGCAACCAAGTGACTAAACCGATGATTTTGTGACGCAAATCGGCTTGTCATTTCTATTCACCTCGCTACGCGAGGTGAGGTCTTTGATTATGAACCAGTTGTTGTTATGTTTGAGTATTAATGTTCAAGTCCTTTCATACTCGAGGGCACATTATGGCGGAGGATGGATTTCTCGATAAAGCGCAAGCGCGAGAAATCGAAGAAGAATTATTCGCTACTAGAAGACAACAAGCATCAAGGCATATGCCAGTTCCACTGCCAAGACAAAACTTCTGGGAGATGGTAGGGAGGTTACTCGCCGGCATTGACGCCGAAATTCAAGACATGATTATGAATGGAACTACCGGATTAAGATTACAGAACGCTCAAAAAAGGCAGGCAAATATTCGAAGAATTGCCTCTGAATTGTCAAGAAAGCGACTGGTTACAATGATGCAATACCTTGCTTCACAATCGCTTAGAACCGACTCACAACTCGGGACGAACCAAGACTTGCCACCAATGGATTGGGCGCGGCACGACCCTGCCGAGAAGGCTTTCTACACGGGAATAGTAACACAAATGGATCGATTCAAGAAATTAATTGATTGGGATTCTATGCAGAAGGGCATTCTTGCTGAGGGGATGACTGAGCGAAAAAAGCACTCAAGAGGGACTATGCAGTTGGATTCCTTCATTGAAAACCCGGCCGGATTAACCGGTCAATCACCACCAGAATTGATAATTGACGATGAGGAACCAGAAATTGAGTTAGTTGACTCACAGTACGATGAAGAAGATAGAATTTACAGTGAGGAGTGGCCGGATATTGATGAGTATGTTAAGTCGGGATTAGACACGCCCAGTGAAGATGCTAAGCCAGAGCAGAAGTCGGCGGAAAAATCTGCAGACAAACATATGGCAGCGATGGAACTAGCACCGTCAAAAAAGCAGAGTAAGCTCATTACTGAAGAGACGCCTGATTTATCAGCATCAGAAGTTGGTGATGAGACCCCACCGCCAGAAAAAACCGAACAGGCAATGGTTCGCATTAGAATAGTTCAGTCTTTACCAGAGCCAATCGTGTTGGGAGATGGTGTCGAGATAATGCTAGAAGAAGATGACATACACTTCATCGAAAAAGACACGGCTGACTGGTTGGTTGAGTCAGGAGTTGCCGAGGTAGAGAATGTCTAGCTCAGTTTGCAACACGCATTGATAATTCGATACTAACGGTATCTGGAATTTCGATTCTTGTCACTTGGCGTAACGCAGATTCATCCTTACCTGAGTTGATATCCATCTCAAGCAAGCGCTTGTGCACACGCAGTTCCCAATGGTCATAGGTTTCACTGCCCTCACCATCAGGTGCTTTCCTAACAGGTACGACCAGCCTTCTGGTTGGTAG
>DAWS01000111.1:3400-4566 GCA_002506025.1 Euryarchaeota archaeon UBA111
GGTATTGGCCCGCGTAGTGAAATTCCACCGGCGTCACAGATAGTTTTGATTTGGCTGGCAACTCGATCGATATCGTGGTGATTTTCACCAGTCAATTTGATGATTGTTACCGCTGCCAAACTTAATCCTCCAACCTGTCAAACCTTATCTTAGAATCACTTCTTTTCAATCTTCAAACAGACACCAGCAGCAACTGTCTTACCCATGTCACGGATAGCGAAACGGGACAGTTCTGGGAATGTGTCCATCTGCTCGATAGCTAGAGGCTTGGTAGGTTGGAAACGAATCAAACAAGCGTCACCAGTCTTCAAGAATGAAGGGTTGGCTTCCTTTCCGGACTTGTTGGTCTTCTCTAGTAGTTCTTGGAACCTTACAGCAACTTGTGCAGTGTGAGCGTGGAATACTGGGGTGTAACCAACAGATACAGCCTTTGGAATATCCATCAACTGAATTTGTCCGACGAAGGTTTCGTCGTGTCTAACGTAGGTTGGCTCGCTGTCAGTGTATCCAGCAACGTCACCACGGCGGATGTCAGTAGCTGCAAGACCACGAACGTTGAAACCGACGTTGTCACCAGGTTCTGCTTTTGGAACCATTGTGTGGTGCATTTCGATTGACTTGACTTCAGCAGACTTCTGTGATGGGTTGAATACCACAGTTTTACCGACGTTTAGGGTTCCTGTTTCGATCTTACCGACTGGAACAGTTCCGATACCAGAAATCTTGTAGACATCTTGAATTGGTAGTCTTAGGGCCTTGTCGATTGGCTTGTCTGGCATCTCAGCGGCATCAATAGCTTCGAAGAGAGTTGGTCCGTTATACCACGGAGTATTTGCACTCTTTTCGTAAACGTTGTCGCCCTTGAGAGAGGATGCTGGAATCATTGGAATTCGGTCTAGTTGAGAACCGAAACCAGCCATCTTCAACAGTGCAGAAACCTCATTACAAGCGGACTTGTATTTTTCTTCTGACCAGTCTACACCGGAGATGTCCATCTTGTTGACGTGGACAATGAGTTCCTTAACACCCAATACCTTGGCAAGGAAAGCGTGTTCCTTGGTTTGTGCGTTGACACCGTCGTTAGCAGCACATAGTAGAACTGCAGTGTCAGCTTGTGATGCACCGGTAATCATGTTCTTAACGAAGTCACGGTGACCTGGAGCATC
>DAWS01000047.1 GCA_002506025.1 Euryarchaeota archaeon UBA111
GAATGCTGGACGCTACGCTGACGATTGAGCGAAGTGCGTATGCGCAAGGCTTCTTTTTGCCGGCGCTTTTTCAACTCATCAGCAGATGTCATTCAACCACCCCGACGGTGGCCTTCTCTTCAAACCTAACGACTGTCATATTGACCAGTAAATCCCCTAAACAATAAAATGCTCCAACCAATAATGGTGGATTCCAAGCCGTTAATCCCGTCCATGGGACCTCATTTGCCCATGTCCAATTACCAAGTTGAGTACCAATAATCTCCATAGCTAGTGCCACCCATGCCATTGCAGCATACAACCGTGGTTGCGGTCCAAATTTAGTAAATGCTAACACTAATGCCAACAGTAAAACTCCCGATGTATCGGTTCCAGCGAATACGCCATAGGCTACCATAGGAACGAATGGCAATAAAATCGGCATTGCAAGGCTTACGGAGAATTTTTGCGCCAAAATCCTTCCAAGATCAAACAAAAAGTAATGCCCTGCTGGGACGAATAGCGGCATCAATCCTCGTTGATATTCGTATATCCTCCAAACCTCACTGAAAAATAACTCCATCGGAGTTGCAAAAGCTAGCACTGTCAACATTTCAATGCGCTCCTTACGGTCGGTTTGGCGATAAATGTAAGCAAATACTGCCCAGCACCAAATATTGACTGGCCACTCAGCATAATTGTCTGCTAGCAATCCTCCAGCACCAGTAGCAGATATCCACAACCCAATTACAATGGTTAGTGAGTATAACCAGGCTCTGCTCATGGCTGTCCGACAATATATCGAATGATATTGCTTTGTATGATAATTACTGCCGATAATTGGAGAATTCTTTGCCCATGGCCAGCATTGATAATTCAGCAACCAGTGCATGCCAACCGTGCGCATTTTCGCCGTATAAGTGACCGACATCAGTATAACTTTCAAAAGATGCACTTGGAGAGTTTAGATTATCAATATCGCTTTTCTTTTCATTGATTCGGTAGAACCATGATGCGGCTTGACCGTCAACCAAATACACAACTGGCTCAACTGGACCCCCACCAGCAGTTTCTAATCTGGTCGGGATGCCCTCTTGAATCAGAAAGTTTTCGACTTCAACGCCTCCTTTAGAATACATCAATTTACGCATTTTTCGATTAGACAATGATAGTAACTCTTCACCACTACGAACCGACAAAATTCCTAACCCATAAGTCCCGCTGTCATTTTTTATGAATACCACAGGTTCCCTATCTATTTCCAGATTGTGGTATTTATGTTTAATCTGTTGGATGAAGTCATCTACCTCTGCAGCTAACTCAATCCGGCAAGATTCTCTATCTAGACACTTGTCTTTGGATACAAACCAATCAGTAATCAAACACCAAGGCTCGATACCAATCAGTTCGGCAATTTCACTTACATAATCACTCAAGGCCTCGTAGTGATGCGATTTCTTCCTTGAATGCCAACCCATTACCGGTGGTGGTGAAACACGACTTGTACCCAACCCAGGAACTATGCCTTCTGTTAAATCATTATTCAATAGAATCAAATCTGGTTGTTTTCCGTTAACAACAATGCTTTCTTCATCGTTAACCATTTGAAGACTAACTATGTCAAGATTAAGCGGCCCGGATATACCTGCAAGTGAGCCATGGTCAGCTAACTCAGGCGAGCCTACCGTACACCGAAAGCCTGCTTGTTCAATCAGTCGCTGGAGGGTTTTGAGATTTTCAACATAGGCAGCGTTTCTTGTATGAGATTCTGGATAGAGGTGAACCCATCGGCACTTTTCATCACGCCGATTAATATGATTCTTCAACAATGCAGATAGGTGTTGCTCATCTTCTGGAGCAACATTATTGAAACCAGCGGGAAAGTGATTCGCATCAACAACGGCGATTTTCCAACCAGCATCGCGGACGTCCACGCTACCATAAATTGGTATAGGAACTTCAGATCGTTTCTTTTCCATCCATTCGGTTATCTCTTGACGCTTAGCCTCAATCAATTGATTTAAATCATTTAAATTCAAGAGATCACCTCCTCAATTAATGATTCTATAGAAAAATTGCGCCGCTGGTGATAAGGTTCAATGATATGTAGAGCGTCAAATAATCCCAGGCCAATTGCCATATCTGGTTGCTTTTGCAATGCCTTGGTGAACTCAGGATACTTATTTGATAAATCATCAGTATATTGACCATATTCATTGAGGAATGACTTGAGTTGAGTTGGTGAAGTAGCAGTTCCAGCCGGCAATTTAGGCCTATCTGTGATGCTTTTTGGCAGGGCGGTCAGCCTTGCTGCACTTCTTAGTGCGGCTTTCTCTAAACCTTCACTGGGCAGTCGCCACTCGTCGGGTAGGGCATAGGATTCTTGACGATGAAACTTGCCGAGGAAAGGCACCCTAACTTCTAGCGAATGTGCCATTGAATGACGATCTACTAGGCGCAATTGGAAGTTACTCAGCTGTCCACGTTCAAGTTCAAAATTTAGCATGCTTTGTAGGTCGGATGTATAGTCGTCGGGGTGAAGACTGCTAGAATAGTAACAGGAATCAACTGGTAGATTTCGGTTTGTCACTGCAGATGATATGGATTCGTCGATTGACTGCAATCTGCTCAACACTAGTTTGCGGTGTTCCTGTAGTGACTTGTAGCGAGGATAACCTGCGTGTATTTCATCCGCCCCTTGGCCACAGAGACCAACTTTTACCTGTTTTCTCATCTGTTCAAACAACGGTTGGAAGAACAATACAGATACATCAAGATCCTCACCGTGCCATGACAATTTTGGTATGTCTTTGACAAATGAATCTTCGGACATTATTTTTTGATGATGAACTAGGTTTAGCGATGCAGCAACATCCTCAGCAGCAAGCCAGTCCGGGTTGTCTTCACTTTCGGCGACGGTCCAGCAAGCTGGAACGGGTTTCCCTTCACGTGCTGCTGCTTCACTTGCAACTGCTGCAACAAGTGAGGAATCAAGGCCTCCACTGAGCACTATTCCGACTGGTACGTCCGCCATTAGGCGCTCCTGAACACTTACTGTAAATGATTCAAGTAATGATTTAGCATTATTTTCTGGATTCCAAACCAATTCTGGTTTAATGGCTTGCCGTTCAAAGCTACTGACATTATGCAAGTAGGGTCTTGAATTATCATCAAGGCGCCATACTTCGACCGTTCCTGGTCTAACTTGATGAACACCATCAATGAGAGTTGAGGAATCTAGGTTATACTCCCAGGATAACCGTAACGCAAGAGATAATTTGTCTAATCTGGGCTGATATGACTCATGAGCGTGAAATGCCTTAATTTCACTGGCGAAGAGTAAACTACCATCTACTTCACATCTGACTAATGGTTTGATACCCAAAGCATCACGCGCTAGAATTAGTTCCTTGCGCTTAGAATCCCACAGAGCAAAACTAAACATGCCATTTAGTTCTGCAACCCAATCAGTATGCTTATCAACTCCGCCACGTTTGATAAAATCGTTATGTAAGGCGAGGATAACCTCTGAATCTCCAGAGGTTTTCCATGGATAGTTCAATTGCTCTCTGAGAGCAATATGATTGTAGATCTCCCCATTAGCGATTAAGACTGTATTTTCAGTCCCGATAATAGGCTGGCTGCTACCAATTAAGTCGACTATGGACAAACGAGTATGACCAAAAGCGAGATCAGAATCAGACCATATTCCATTACCATCCGGTCCACGGTGCGACAGAATCTTGACCATGCGTTGAATAACTGCTTCATCTGGTGATGATAGCATCCCAGATATTCCGCACATAAATTAAGGTGTGCGATTGTTTATTTGAAGAATCGCTTTTCGCCATCTCTTACCAAAGTGGGTAAGCAAACATGGCAACTGCAAGTAAAATCATTGATAGAATGTAGACAAAATAATATGCGCCTTGGGGCGGCTCCGAGTAACTATTCTCGCTTTCTTCCATGCTGCTCAATGTATGCTAGACTAAACCCCATTTTAACATATTGAAAACTACATTACATTTAGGAATGGTTCAAGCGTTACGACAACGGCTAGAGGTATTAGTAGCATTGTGGCATTATCGTCAATATAGCGCAATCTAGGAGTCTCGCTAAAAACCGCAATAGGGGCAACAATTAGACAAGCCACTAACGGTGTGTCAAACATATACCAACACAACAGCCAAATTGCCAACACAAGGACACAAGCATAAGCAATAACCGAACTTGATTCAACTCCACGGCGCCTCAGTTCCCCCATGAACGGATCACCAAAAGTCAAGGTCAGAATTAAAGGATAAGCATATGCCTTAGTTGGGGTAATCAAAAATACCAAACCTATCGCTAAAGCACCCCATGCAAGAGCTGAAACTTGTTGAGATTCATACTCCCTTTGACCAAAGACGGTGAAACCCATTTTTAGTCTCAATGCCTCTCCTAACGCAGCAATAATCACAACGCTTGCAACTATCGCATCGAGCGTTAGTCCTACTGAATCAGCAACATTTTCACCGACCTCGAAATATAAGATAGGTAAAACGCACATTGCAAGGTGGAAGAGGCGTCTAAAAATATGACCACTCATGCCACCAACAGATAAGTCAACAGGATTTGTTAATTCCACTTGTTCCGATATATTACTCCCCACCTAATACATTGATGGCCTCATCGATAGAAATTGAACCTACCGCCAGTGAACCTAAGATTTCCTCTAATTTTGGTGACTCGAGTATTTTTCGCTCGTTGTAAGCCAGTAGTCGCTCTCTCCATCTCGCTCTGACCGACCGGCCTGAATCCGCTAATTCAAGCAAAACACCTGCCGCCTCCTCTACTCCTAATTCATTAAGAGCAGACGTCAACATAACTGGAGGGGTGTCACCTAAGCCTAACTCGAAGGACTCCAACAATTCTTCAGCATGTTTAGTTGCACCAGGTAAGTCTGATTTGTTAACGATAACGGCATCTGCCAATTCAAGCAGGCCTGCCTTCTCGGCTTGCACTCCATCCCCACGGGCTGGCCCTTCAACTACTACAATGCGGTCTGCAATTGCGGCACATCTAACCTCAGACTGACCCGAGCCAACGGTTTCAATAATTACTCGATCCCACTCCGCCATGTGCAGGAAATCAATCATGTCGGCGACAATAAGCGGCACACTGCCAGATGATTTGCGTGTGGCTATTGACCTAATGTAGATGTCATTCTTGATTGTTTCATCATCGATAGAGGTTATTCTTACTCTATCACCGAGCAACGCACCACCGGTTCTTGGGGAAGATGGATCAATCGCCAAAAGGGCGACTCTGTTACCTTGTGAGGCCCATATTTTGAGTAGTTTGTCAATCAAACAAGACTTCCCAACTCCTGGTGCACCGGTAATTGCCAAGGAGCCCCATGCATTTGAATTATCTCGGTCATCTGGACTAAATATCGAGCGAATCTGTTGTATTGTTGTAGTTCCATTTTCGATATTGGTTAATGTTCTAGCAAGCGAGCGCCGGTTTCCATTCAACGCACTTCTAACTTGGTCGACGTCCAAAGTTTCACCTCATGCAGTTGACTGCCAATGCCA
>DAWS01000118.1:0-703 GCA_002506025.1 Euryarchaeota archaeon UBA111
GTATTCATTACCATTGGAACTAGTGGCCATGTTTATCCTGCTGCTGGATTAATTGATGTGGCAAAACAGGCTGGAGCAATTTGCATAGGAATCAACCTAGAGCCACCGATGAATATCGCACAACATGATGAATTCCATCAAGGCAAGGCTGGTGAACTATTGCCAAGAATGATTGAAAAGATTGTCAATTAAATCAATATCCGCTGATACGAGCGGTTAATATCTCAACATATGGTGGTTCAAACATGGCGCGCAGCACCTGCTTTCTGTTAGTTACGCTACTAGCATGTGCAAGCTTATCTGGATGTTTATTTTCATCTGAGGATACTGGCCAAATCAATCTCCAATTCGACTATGATACGCAATTTGGCACCATTATAGAGACCTACTCAGAAGGCGACCTAATCAATCTTAATCCCGTAGTTTTATCTTTTGAGTTCGCGAATACTACCTCAAAAAACCCGTTACAGACTTTTGGTGTGAATGCCAATGACGGTCGTGAACCAATTACCATAGATGCTAAAATCGACACATTTCTGCAGGTCGATTTCACTAAGCATGGCATGTATAACTTAGATATCTATGCAGTAGATTCACGTGGCAATGTATTCAACCAATCTCTCGTTGTTAGAATCGATTTACGCATTGACTGGACTGAAACAGATACCAATGCGCCGCTAAGTCTGCCTTTCAATCCAGAGCC
>DAWS01000118.1:1100-4168 GCA_002506025.1 Euryarchaeota archaeon UBA111
CAGCATAGGCGATAGTGGTCAATCTGTGCAATTAACCTGGCAACTGGTCGACGAATTGGATGACATTTGTCAGACCAGAAATGGGCAAATCAATGATGGTGATACAATGATGTGGCAAACTCTCTACTTCAACACCTACATGTTGCACGAGCTAAGAATTGTAATGGAAGAAGGTCAAGATTTAGTCAATGTGAATCAATCCGTCGCAATACTCTATGACAATTAATAGAGATGTTATCAGTTAGTATTCTGGTTGGTCGCCGTGAATATTTTCACAACTCCCTTTGTTAAGGCAATGACAACGAATAGAACTGCAGAAACCAGAGCGATCATCGAACCACTTCCAGTTCCTAATTCAGCTGAATAATATAGGCCCAATAAAACGGTAATTATCCCGAATATTTGTGATAATGCTACGCACATGAAAAAACTGCGACTTGTAAGTTGAGCCGTTGCGGCAGGGGTAACTATGAGCGCAGTAACTAGCAAAGCTCCGACGATTTGTACCATACTCACCACCACAACAGCGATTAGCATCGACCACAGTGTAGTTACTAGGAACACAGGTATACCCTGAACTTTTGATGCAATAGGGTCAATACATATTGCCAATAGACTTCGATACAGAATAGTTAGTGTGAGGTAAGAAATTAATGAAACCCATATTATATTGTTAAAACTCTCAGCATCAATCAAATTCAAATTTCCCCATAAGTAACCATCTATCTGTCTAATCGCACTGTCACCTGAAACATAACTTACCACCAGACCTAAACCAAGCATACCCGTCAAGAATATCGCGATAGCTGAATCACCCGTAAGATAACCTTTTTCCGATAAAAATTCGATAATCAATGCCGAAATCACACAAATTATCAACGCAAATTCCAGTGGCGCCCACCCCACAGCCAATGCAACAGCAATTGCACCAAATGACACGTGAGCGAGACCGTCACCAATTAAGGCTAGATTTCTCATTAACAGAAAAGTTCCCATGAACCCAGCAACCATTGAAACTACTAACGAAGCAATAAGTGGTCTTTGAAGATATACTCTAGTAAAATACAGTGGAAACCATTCACCTGGAATCAAAGGTTCGAGTGATTCAAGAATAGGGCCTAGGCCTTCGATAAAGAATCCCCCCAAATCAACATTAGCAATGAGGATGGGCAAAAAAATCAAAACCAATAATAGGATAATGATAGCAACTATCATGATTTTCCGCTCCTTAACTCATCCTTTTGCCACACTGTGATGATGTCTTCGGGCGCTGTTTGATCAACCTCAGATAACAAGCCCTCCGGGTGAGTTTCCTCAATTCCACGCAGGTCAGCTAATACTGACAATTCAGGGAACTCATTTGTTGAACCGTCATATCTAATCTCCTGCTCGAGGTATACCATTCGGTGGACTGTTCGCTTCATACTGGCTAAATCGTGAGATATCATAACGATAGTTTTATTTTGGGTATGACACAAATTATCCAATAATCGCATTATGGAATTTCTCGATTTCAAATCAACACCGACCATTGGTTCGTCCATTAGCAGCAGGTCAGCCTTTGATGCCAATGCTTTACCAATCGCAGCACGTTGCCTCTGTCCACCGGATAAATTAGCTATCCTTGTCTCAGCGTAATCTGTCAACCCCACGGTCTCAATTATTTTACTAACATTTTGCCTGTCGTATTTGGTGCCAAAAGGCAGGTACCATGTCGCCGAGTCTAAGGTCCCTAATTGGATAAATTCTCTTACGGTGATTTTCATATTTTTTGGTAGACTAGTCGCAGCCTGTGGTACCCATCCGACCTTGCCAGCAACGGCCTTAGATAATGAAACATGACCCTCGCGCGGTTTCAGAATGCCAAGAATGGTCAGAATGAGTGTCGTTTTGCCAGCGCCGTTTGGTCCGACAATACCAACAAATTCACCACAATTAACTGATAAATTGATATCGCTAATTACTTCGACTCCAGAACGATTAACCGACAAGCCAGATACTTGGAGAATTTCTTCTCCGCAAACTAACATGAGGTTAGTCGTCATAGCAACGCTCGATTATACCAGCCTGTGGTTTGACATAAATCAATTATGATTGATTTTGCTTCAAACTGCACATCCAAGACCAGATTTGAGGTTGTCAAGGTTCTTGTTTAGCATAGACAGATAATCGTCATTAGCATCTGATGGAGATTTCTCCATGGTGTAGAGATACATTACTTGGACTCCAGTTGCTTCAACAATGACGTCGACTGAACTTGCTTGAGTGTATTCCTCAATGAATAAAACGCTGATTTGGTCTTCATTGATCTTGGAAATGACCTCATCGACATCAGCAGCAGTAGGCTCGCCTTCTGGATCAAGACCGTGGACAGTAACAAATTCTACGCCATATCTTTCAGTGATGTAAGAATATGCATTGTGGTTTGCTGCTGCAGTCTTGTTGTCACAAGTTCCTTCTGGTCCGAAAGCTCCAACATAGCCAAGGTGAACCTTGTCTAATTCCGCCATAAATGCATCAGCATTGGAGGTAAAGGTTTCGCTTCCGTTAGGGAATACCTCAATCAAGGCATTCAAAACCAATTGTGTTTGTGCTTTGAAAGCGACTGGGTCTAGCCAAGAGTGGGGGTCATACTCGAATTCTTCCTCATCTTCATCTGCTTCAATGGTTCCATCAGAATCGCTGTCGCTCACAGTTCCATCGCTGGCAGCATCATCATCATGAGCGCCTTCTTCATCATCATGAGCGCCATCTTCATCGCTGTGACCTGCATGGTCATCGTGATCGTCGTGACCACCGTGATCATGGCCTTCATGTCCATCACCCATCAGAACAAATACTGAGATATCAGATGGCACAGCAAATCCATAGTCACCCTCGTTCTCAACATGGATGGTCAGGTAGCCGCGTGTTCCATCGTTAGGCTCTCCTGCCATCCAGATGTTTCCTGCCGCCTCACAATCCTCTCTGTTCGAGTGGTCGGTGTTAACGTGGTCTGGGGTGTGGCAGTATGGCTCATCTTCATCACCATGGCCATCGTGATGTCCATGGCCATCGCCACCTTCTTG
>DAWS01000141.1 GCA_002506025.1 Euryarchaeota archaeon UBA111
CCAGATAAGATATCAATTCCTCCAACCTTGCTCTTTTCTTTATTCGGTGATCATCCTGATGTAAGGAATACTGCGACGAGCGATTTCAAGAATGCTGGCGATAAGATATACTTAGTCGGCGAATCATTGGACGAATTAGGTGCATCAGAGGTCTCCTTCATGTTGACTGAAAGCGGGCAAACAATTGGTATTGGTGGTAAGGTTCCAGGGCTGACAAATCCAGAAAAATTGTTCAAATCTTACCGGTCATTAAGCACAGCAATCAATACCGGTTTAGTGAAAACAGCCCACGATTGTTCAGAGGGTGGAATTGGTGTCACCCTTGCTGAGATGTGCATTGGTGGCAGAATTGGCGCAACTATTGACCTTGATGGTACTGGAGATAGCCCATTATGGGCAAGATTGTGGGGTGAATCCCTCGGTAGAATTGTTGTAGCTATATCTCCAGAGCATGAAGCAAAATTCCTCGAATCAATGTCTGGAAGTACAACGACTTATCTTGGAGTTGTCGAAGATTCTGATACATTAACCATATTGGACGGGTTTGAATCATTGATTAATGTGCAAGTTTCGGATATGGTGCAGTCATGGCAAGGAACACTTGACATGAGTGGAGGTGAGTTATGATGTATACTCCCAAGGTCGCCGTATTATTCGGTTTTGGCATCAATTGCGATCATGAGACTGCTGCGGTATTCGATATGGTCGGGGGACATTCTACTAGGGTTCACCTCAACTCGTTTATTTCTGGTGCTGATGATTTAGCCAATTATGACATACTTGCCGTTCCGGGAGGATTTTCCTTTGGAGACCACTTGGGTAGTGGCCGATTAATGGGTAACAGAATGCGATTCTCTTTACGTGAAGAGTTGACTAAGTTCATTGGTGCCGGTAAGCCAATTATCGGCATTTGTAATGGTTTCCAAGTATTAGTCAAGACAGGACTACTACCGGGGCCAGAGGGAGAAGTCCCAGACTTCATCCAGCGAGCAAGCCTGACACTAAACGATTCTGGACGTTATGAAGATCGCTGGGTTACATTGGAATTCAATCAACACAGCAATTGTATATGGACCAAAGGTATGACTCAAATCGACTGTCCTGTGCGTCATGGTGAAGGGAAATATGTAATGCCAGATAGAGAAAATTTGACCAAACTTGCGGCGAATAATCAGATTGCAGTTCGCTACATCGACCCTAATGATACGAATACCTCAATCGATAGGGACACAGTATTACCATTCCCGATATCCCCAAATGGAAGCATGATGAATATCGCCGGTATTTCCGATAGTACTGGTTTGGTATTTGGGTTAATGCCGCATCCTGAAGCAATTTATGCCCAGTGGCTACATCCAGATTTTACTAGAGGGACCGCTCCTACGATAGATTCAGATATCGATTGGGAAGGTCAAGGGCTGCAAATTTTCCGTAATGCAGTAGAATATGTAATGGCTAATAATTGATTAAAATGTCAAATTTGGCACGGTTCAGAGAAATAGATTCACTTAGAGGGTTAGCAGTATTACTAATGGTAATGGTGCACGCTGCAGCAACCTGGAATCCACATAATTCTGCTCAGAGTACTTGGATAGCATATCTAGTCGCTGGTTTAGGTGGCTTAGCAGCACCACTTTTCGTAACGATATTTGGCTGGGGACTAGTTAGATCCAAATCCACCACCAATGGCAATATTATCAAAGCCACAATTCTACTTTTGTTACAATTGTTGGTAAATTTATTCTCTCCACACTTATTTGATCCGTTAACTCCCGGTATATTGTCACTATTTGCCTTGCTAATACTCATAAAACCATTAATCGTCAATATGGCTAATAACAATATTAGTTTTCTAGTATTCTCAATTTCTATATTCCTTATCTACGGGCTTTCTAGTTTTATCTATAACATTCAAGGCACCAGCGATTGGGATTCTAGAGTATCTACTAATAATTTAACAATACTTGTTAGTCACTTATTTCTTACTGGAACATATCCATTGTTTCCATGGATAACGTTCGCAGTGGTTGGTGCATTCCTTGGAAGTTCCATTACGGAGGGGGGGAAAACACTTCCAAGGAATAACACCACCTTGTTACTGATAATTATAGGAATGTCCTATTGTCTTGTATCGCTGATACTAGCCAATGAAGAAGGAAGTGTGTGGGCGCATCCAACTAAGGGAGCTTATCTAAACTTCTTTCCTGCTAATATTGGCTTCATGATCGGCTCAATGACAGGGGTGCTCATTTTCTGGTTAATCATTCAGGAGTTACAGATATCATTGTTTGAATACTGTGGAAGATTGTCTTTGACTATCTATCTCCTTCATTTTATACCGTTAACATTACTTTCCAACATCGAAAATGAAAGATATTGGTCTGTTATGGAAGCGAGCCTGGCAGTGGTGATATACACCACTGCCTGGCTCCTCTTCGCATTTGTTTGGAACAGACTTCAATGGCTAACCATTGAAGCACTTATTCGCAAACTCTCTAGTGGGTAATCACTCTTCAGATCCAGCTGCTTTGGTATCCATTGTTGCTGCATACCAAACCATCATACCGAAAGCAGTCTTGTTGACTACGTCAGCGATGTTGTAGAGGATGTTTAGCATCTCTATATCGCCGGAGTCTCCGCCTTCGCCCATGATGAAACCGATTGGGTAGATTGCCCATCCAACGGTTAGGATGATTGCCATAGCCTTGAAAGCGAATTGTGTTCCTTCGCTTGCACCGCTAACGTTCTCCTTTGCTTCGCCAGCCCAGATCTCGTAGATGATGTAAATCCATGCAGCGACACCGATAGCGAACAATGGCCAGGTTAGACCGTCGTCCATTTCTCCGGACTCTGCTAGGAAACCAGCAACTAGCATAACTAGAGATGCTCCAAAGAGTCTCCAGAATAGTGCAGCAGTAGCAGCACCAATAGCAGCTAGAATTAGGTAGAATTCAGCAACTTGCAGTGGGACAGTAATCAACCAGTCAATGTATCGCATGACTAGTGGTGATGTTTCGAAAGCTTCCCAGTGCTTCCTCATGTAGGTGTAGTGGTACCATGCAACACCAGTTACTAGTGCAGCAACGGTCATTGATGTTCGCCACTTAGGCGCTACATTTTGGCGCTCTAGCATGAAGAAAACGGTAGATGCAAGCATCATTGCAGTTGCAAGCCAGAAAGATACAGCGACCATGTCGGTCTCATCCATGTATCCGTCTCCAGCTACGTTTGCACTAACGTTTCCTAATGCCAAAAGGCCGAGGGTTCCGATCAAAAGCAGGCTTGATGTTCTCTTCAGGTTTGATTTAAACATATTCTTCAACCCCCGGTTTCGTTGTTGAGTATATAAAAGAGTGTTAAGATTTATAATACATCTATGCGTTTTTACTACTTTTGTCCAGTTTGCACCTTCCATAATCTGCTGTATATTCCACCCAGATTTACCAATTCATCATGAC
>DAWS01000160.1:0-144 GCA_002506025.1 Euryarchaeota archaeon UBA111
ATTGTCGTTGATTTGAACCCAATGTCTCGGTCTGCTAGGATGGCATCAATAACAATCGTTGATGAGATTTCGCGTGTTGCTAACAATATGATACACCTGATTAACCAAGAAAATCCACCTGAAATCAATATTGATTTTGTCAAT
>DAWS01000160.1:548-9812 GCA_002506025.1 Euryarchaeota archaeon UBA111
GATTATTGTCGGCAAAAGAGTTTTATTAGCCGAGGAGCAGAAATTAATGAAAATAGATGGGAAGAGAGTTGGGGAGTAACACAAGGAAAGGGACTTTTGGCACAAATATTTCATTCGACATCGATGATGTATCTGCACCGAACAGACGAAGGGTTAGGTCGCGCAGTGAAATAAACAGGCCTATCACAACAGAAGATGATTCGCTAACCGGTTGTCCAGGATGCGGCTCGCCAATAAATCATGATAAGTGGTTAGATTGTTTAGTCGGCTTCGTATCTGGAGCACATGATTTTGAAATCGGTAACCCTGTACGCGCCAGAATCGTCCAAAACCTGCGTAATCAGACCTCAACTATGAGTATGCCAAATCCAAGAGAGAATTGGGAATTGGCGGTAGTGAGTAAACTAATGGGCGAAATAGAAAAAATAGTTGTCGCTGAAGTTAATCGGTCCCAACCCAAACAAGTCATTGAAACAGGTATGGCAGAGCAAGAACGTATGGCATTAATCGCCGAGACAGAGGCTAGAGTAGTCAATTCGATGGCTCTAGAAATCCAAGAGGCTTTAATTGCTGAATTAACTCCAAGGCTCGAGCAAGAAATTCGAGCACAGGTTGAGCAAGAACTGTGGCAACAGTTTGAGGAAGAATGGAAAAATAGAACAGTCAGTAAAGTCGTATAGTCAACCTTCAAACTTATTTTGCCAAATCCGTCAATGATATTCTTCATAGGCTGTCAAGATTACAACCTTGTTATGAGGGACAACCGACTCCGTAGTGACTCATTGCCAATTGAGGTACAGAAACTCTGCGAAGTCATGGCCGGAATTGACCCAAATTGGAATTTAGACGAATGGTTGCGCAATCAAGCCAATGCTAGTTTGGAGTTAATCTCGAGTGAATTAGAGGTGGAATTGAAAACCGCTGAACAGCGTTTGAAAAGGATCACTGACATAAAGAATAGAATTACTAATTCAGACAGTGAAACAGAACAACCAGGTCAAATGAATTTGTTTGACTGCTTCAGTATTGAGTATGATAAAAGCATTGTTGGCCTAGGTTCAAGGGCAGTAAGTAATGATGAAAATTACACTGAGTCGCACCCCGTTAGTGCTTTCCTAGACCTATTACCTAATGACCAAGGAGATGACCCGCTGTTAGCAGTTGCATGTCAAAACCTGCTGATAATTATCGATGGCGAAATTAGCAATGGCAAAGATTTTGCAACCCTTGAATTGATTGTAACAGAATTAGACAAATCAGGTATATCGTTTGAGGAAATAGATGAAGCAATCGAACATCTGCTAATGACTGGAGCAATAATAGAAGTTGAGGATGACTGCTTCATCACCATCTGATTGAGGCATGAGAAAATGACTCTTACCAAGAAACAGGCAGCGCAATTATGTATTGATGCGTTAAATTCTGAGCAGAAATTAAGACAGAAAGTAATTGTTGTAGCAATCAATATACTCGTTATCTCCGGGATTATCACGTTTCTAACTTCATGGTATTTCGGCTTGGCTTGCTTGCTTATCTGCGGTTTACTTGGACAATTTGCCCACGAGAGAATGGACAACTCCATTCAGGCTAGGAAACTTATGGCAATTAAATCGTTGAAGTGGCAAAATACAGAACTAGAAAACCCCGACCTCTTGGATAAGTTAACAAAGATTGTTGGTTAGTGGGGAATATGGAGTATAACCTTGAAATTGCTAAACTTCAATCACATGCAAATTTGGTGAAAATATTAGCAAGAATTGCGGTCTCCAGCACTGCATTCACCATAATCGTACTACTCTTCGGCTTCGATTTGCCGGACCCAGTAATCTTTGTCACGATATTGTTCATTCCTGTAGCTTTTGTTCTCGTAAACAATTACATCACCAAATATTATCAAACCAAAATAGAGTATCTCACCAATGAATTTCTTACCCAGAGGCTAGATACAAGCGATGAAGAGATAGATTTGAGCGTGAAGCGAGATTCTAGATTTCCGAACATTGAGTATCTACGTAATCGCGGTAGTGATGACAAGGGTCCTGCATTTGGCATCAAGGATAGAAAATTCTCGACCAAAGGTAAAAGAGTTGATGCTATGAAAAATAGGGATTATGACGATATTGAAGCAATAAATTCTACCGGAGAGGAAATGCTCAGAATCGCTAATGAAATTCAATCCCAAAAATCATCAATAACATGGAGCAAATCTGAAACAACAGATCAAGACATAATCGAGGCCGGAGTAGACAACCTCGGTGACTTGATCAAAACTGGATGGTTTGAAAAGAATAGACAAGATGGTGCAGTTCAGCGCCTATACCAAGATAATGAAGGAAACCAAATATAATACGCCTTACGAGAGTTCACTATGAAGGTAAAGGCAATCTTAGTGGCTGGAGGTCACGGAAGTCGATTGTATCCATTTACCAACATTACTCAAAAGACGCTATTACCAATTTATGACCGCCCGGTAATCGATTATGCATTAGGTACCATCAGACGTGCTGGAATAAAGAATATCACCATAATATCCAACCAATTTATTGGTCAGATTGCCAAGCATGTAGGCTCTGGTTTACCTGGTGAGAAAATTCACTATGTTCTCGAAGAAACTCCTGAAGGTGTTGCTAACGCGCTGAATCTTGCAAGGCCGCATAATGAAAACTGCCGACTATTAGTCTACTTTTCTGATAACATTACCACCATTGAATTGGCCGAACACGTTGAAAGATTTACTGCTCAGGAAACCAACCCCGGATGCTTACTATTATCTAGAGATGAAGAAAACCCCCACGCTTTTGGGGTAGCAAAATTCGATACTAATGGAAACATTATCGACATCGTGGAGAAACCCGACGACCCCCCCTCAAATATCGCAATCGGCGGAATATATCTCTTCGACGAGCAATTTTGGGCCCTCGTTGATGAATGCCACAGTGAGCATGGTAGCAACTTCTCGATAACCGATGTAAATCGAAAATATGTCCATCAGGGACAGGCAGAGTTGCTCAATATAGGAAAAGAAACCTGGATTGATTGCGGCACTCCAGATTCGTTACTATCGGCTGCACTGATGGCCAAAGCAGGAAAGTTAGACCCTAACCCGTTCAAATGAGGCATGGAATGATATAATTCTGGTGATAATATGAAGATAGGGATTATCGGGGCAGGAATGGTAGGCGGTGCAATTGAACACTGCTTCAAACACGCTCATGAACTATTCATCCATGATCCTGCAAGAGGTACTGAGTTAAGCGATGTAACAAATAACGTTGATTTTGCTTACATTGCAGTTCCCACGCCCCCACACCCTGAGCACGGCGGTTGTGATACGAGTATAGTCGAGGAAATTCTTCAATCTCTGCCAGAAGGGTTTACTGTAGTGATTAAAAGTACGGTGATCCCAGGAACTACTGAAAGCTTTCATCAACAGTATCCACACCTAAAGATTGCTTACTCTCCGGAATTCCTCGTAGAGCGCAGGCGTCTGGAGGATTTTGCTAATCAGGACATTTTGGTCTGTGGAACACATCATCAAGATGTTGCAGAATTAATTTTTCAACACCACCAAGAGGCGGGAGTATTGCGAACCCCGAACTTCTTTCATGTAACTCCTACACAAGCGGAATTAGTGAAGTATAGCAAGAACACATTTTATGCCCTAAAGGTTATTTTTGCTAATCAAATCTACGATATTTGTCAAGCACTCGGTGAAGATTACTATAAAATCAAAGAAATAATCACCACACCTCAAGACCAACCGATTGGCAATTCCCACCTAGATCCTATCTTTGGCCTGAAGCGAGGTTTTGGAGGAAAGTGCTTGCCTAAAGATTCGCAGGCGTTGGCAGTTCTTGCTGAATCATTATCTTGTAAATATGAACTATTAGATGCGATTCAAACAGACAACGAACAACTACGTGGTATACTAACCGGAAAGCCCAGTGATGTGATTACTAATGATGATTAGTGGCTTATGTTGGTGGTGTAGTGGATAAAACCCAACTAGCTACGATTGCTCCACGTGGGACAATCAGACGATTCGCCTCTGCTGGAGCAATCAATACTCTACTATTTTGGTTATTTTGGGAGATACTCAGGCTTTCACCTGCGCTAGCATACATTTCTGAGACTGGCGCTTGGGCAGTTGCATGGGTCATGTCTTGCACGATTGCTCACTTTACTCACCGTTACTTTACCTTCGACGGCCGCAAAGATGTCAAGGCTACTATGATTGGTGCACTTGCTGTTTATGCTATTGGAGGCGTATTATCGACGCTGTCTTATGACATACTGGTTGCCAACCTAACCCTACAGATTAGGATTATCTTCATCATCAACATGCTCGTTTCAGGATTATTCACTTGGGCTAGTATGCGATGGTTTGTATTCGAATACAAAGAGTAATCCGATAATTTACTGCGGCAAGAAAAAGCAATCTCTTCCTAATTTTCATGCGAGAAGTTATTGGCTAATGAACAACACGCGCAACCATGTTGCCAGATACGATACACAAATTGTCGCGGGAAGAGCGGTTTTCATACGCACGTTTACTTGCTTTTATGGCTAGAGTAGATAATGAGCTCACCGTGGATGAAATGGCAATGTTCGAGCAACGTCTAGGTACTGCGTTGTTGTCTCCAAACCAGCGAGAGTTGATTAGACAGGCGCTGAAAACTCCGCCACCACTCGATGAGTGTTTAGCTGGGCTGAGTGAGGAGGCGGGACGCTTGGCACTACGAGATGCTATTCTCATGGCAGCTGCAGATGGAACTGTCGACGATGATGAAAAAGAAGTATTAATGGAGATCATCGCTCATCTTGGCTTACCTGAAGAGGCGCTTGAGCGCTTGCTAAAGTGGACGGTTGACGGTTATAATTGGATGCAGAACGGTTATGATATTTTGAACGACCTTGCGGAGTGAGGTAATTGTTCCCTGATATGGTTAATGATTTGACCATCGAAGAAAGACTAGCACACGCCCAATTAATGGTTACTGTTGCATCAGTCGATGGAGAATTAGTTAAAGAAGAGCTAGTTATGATTGAATCCATTATGGGTAAATCGATGCTTCATCCTGAGATGAGAGTGGATGTCAGAAATACACTCAACCACCCAGTAGAAGTAGAAAAGTGTATGGAAATATTATCTGATACCGGACAAAAACTAGCCTTGAGAGATGCTGTTTTGGTATCGGCATGTGACGGTGATTATGATAAAAAAGAAATTCGTATCATCAAGAAAATTGCGAAAATTGCCGGTGTTGATAATGATGCATTATCAGAAATATACCAATGGGTAGAAGATTATTGGAGCGTGTATAAGCGGTCAAATGATTTTCTTCGCTGAAAACAGAATTTACCTATTTATGGTAATTTTACTAGCATTTTAGGCGTTTTTGATGGTTTTTTTACTATATCACAAATCCAATGTCTCATCCTAGGGTAAGACGATTCTTTATTACTGATAAGTGACTGGTTAATAATCGAGCCTTGGTGAATTAAATGGGACTACATCCAAAGATAGGGATAACTGGACTACCTAGAAGTGGTAAGTCAGCAGTTATGGAAAAAGTCTTGAAGATGTTAACTGAGGAGCGCACCCAAGAAATAAAACTGCGTGGTAACCCAAGTGGAAAGCCGATTATCGCTGGCATGAGGACAGAACCGATCATCGAAAATGGTGAGCGCTTGGGTTACAAAGTTATTGACATAATCACTGGTGATGAGGGCGTTGTTGCGCACAAAGATTTTGATTCAAGACTGAGAGTTCTCGGTTACGGACTTGATTTAGAAGCGCTTGAAAAGGTTGCAATTCCGGCCATTGAATACGCCAAGAGTGAGAGTGAAGTCCTGGTAATCGACGAGATTGGCAAGTTCACTGTTGAAAGTGAGTCGTTTGTCAACTGTGTCCGTGGTGCATTGGAAGTAGACAAACCCACCTTGCTAACATTACACAAAAAGAGTCGTCATCCTCTGCTACAGGATATTCGTCGCAGGGATGATGGACGTATCCTAGAGGTCACTCCTGTCAATAGAGCTCTGCTACCATACAAGATCCACAAATTGATGAGAGAGACCTACTGACCTCCGCTTAGTTCATGACATGAGTGTAACTAGCGCTGGCATGGACGAGCCGAGTAAAGCAGCCAAACGAGTCCTACTTGGCACTGGTTTCGGTTTGATCCTACTGTGCGGGTTTGCAATTATCGAGGGACGCATGCAGGTTAATGAAATTGGTATAGGTCACCTCTTCTTAATCACTGCAATAATTTGTCTGACAATGTCAAAAATGCTAGACTATCAGACTTCATTCCTCTCGGAGTATTTTCCTAATGAGACCGAAAAAGAACTAAAATTGCGTGTCGATGAAGAAATGAATCAGATGAATTACGAAAATAGGGTAGGTAATGCTTGGGCAGAACTTGAAAGCAAGGTATTGGCAACAGAAATTGGCGCTGAGGAATAAACTCAACCTTGCGAATATTCAATAATCCTCCCCAATCACACTCACAATGGCGATAGCATGAGTGAAGTCCCAGAAGGTTTGTATTACACGAAAGAGCATGAGTGGCTTAGAGTTGAAGGTGACACAGTTACGATTGGTATTACCGACCACGCACAAGATGCCCTGACCGACATCGTTTACATTGAACTGCCTGAAAGTGGCATGGCAGTCGATGATATGGGTGAATTTGCAGTAGTAGAATCGGTAAAATCTGCATCGCCAATTTTTGCTCCGCTTGCTGGCGAAATTACCGCGGTTAATGAGGAGTTAGAGGATACTCCCGAACTCATGAATACCAGCCCTTATGGTGATGGCTGGATTGTTAAAATGACATTAACCAACCCCGACCAAGTCTCTAGCCTAATGGACGCTGCTGCATACAAGGCAGAGATTGGCGAGTGAGCTTGTGACACCCAATTCTGGCCACCTTGCGCTTTACGTTGACGGTTCATGTCTAGAGAATCAGAACGTTAACGCGGAGACTCCAGCTGCGTGGGGGTTGGCGATAGTTACCGGCGATAATGGTCTTGGTAAGGGCAGCGGAGAAATATTGGAAGAGTCTGCTGGCTTTGTCGTTTGCGATGTTGACAGTCAGGAATTTATCGGTGCGGAAGTCGGGTCCAACAACACAGCAGAGTTAACTGGATTCGCCATGGCACTCAGATGGTTACTTATTGAGGGAGGGCAACAAGATGCAATCATATACACAGATTCTCAATATGCTGGTAATTTAGCCACCGGTGAATGGCGAGCTAAAGCCAACAAAGCGTTAGTCAAGTCAGTGCAAAATTTGTGGCTTGAAGTAGGTAAACTGCGCAATGTTGAATGGCGCCATGTTAGAGCTCATAGAGGGCATCGGTGGAACGAGCGCGCCGACCACCTTGCTAACCGATGTGTGAATAATCAAGCACCAATTCCGCTGACTTTTTGGAAGCCGGGCCAGCGCTAAACCAGCCTGTTATCCAACCATTCTCTTAGCTCACTAGCATAATCTGAATTTCGCAGGCCGTAGTCAATTTGCGCCTTTAACCAGGCGAGTGGGTTACCTGAATCATACCACTGATATTCGGATAAATCTACGGCATGTAAACCATGTCCAGCCATCCAATGTTTCTGTAATTCAATGGTCTGGAGTTCACCAAACTGAGTGACTGGATAGGTTTCGGTCAACAATTGCTTAGCTTCTGCTGAGAAAACGTATCTGCCACACAATACCTTATTTGACGGTGCCTCATTTATGTCAGGTTTCTCAACAATTTGACTGATTTTATTATCGGTTAGTTCGACTGCACCATAATTAGACACCTGATTTTTCGGCACAGAATATATTCCTGCGCACGGAATGCCAGTCTCAATAAATGCTGCAACCAATTTTTTCGAAGCCGTTGAAGGCTTAAAGTTGCGAATGCTTGAGAACTGATCGGTAATGATATTGTCTCCGAGCAGTATTAGTGATGGCCCATCAATTGAATCGAGTGATTGTAAAATTGCATGACCTAATCCAAGCGGCTCGTGCTGGATATGCACTTGGAATTTTACTGATTCGTGTGTTGAAAACAAGGACTCACTAATCTCAGGTTTTAATCGATAGAAGTCGTCCTTATTGTCTAAAAAGGTGGAAAAATCCTTGATTGGTGAGGTAATGATGTGGATTCTGCTTACTCCAGCATGTATTGCCTCCCTAATCAGGTGAATCATTACTGGAATATCCACTAACGGTAATGATTCCTTAGGAAGATAGGCGCTTGTTGGCAGCATTCTACCTCCCAAACCTGCAGCAACAATTACTGCATCATTAACTGCGGTCATCGGGAATCCTAGAGGGTGTAACCTTTCAAGGATAACCCATCATGGCTTAACTATGGGAACAGTTCCCGAATGGCGTTGGCTTATTGTCATAGGCTTCGCTTTAGTTGGTCAAACGCTGTTTGACATCGCTCCAGAAGGACCATGGGGGGCAAGTTCCTTCACAAGAGGGGTTATTGGATTGTCCGGCTTAGTATGTATATACCTAGGCTGGTTTCGTTTCACATTCAAACAATCGGGAATTATTCCTTCAATCAACCGTTGGCAAGAACCCGAAGCCAGTTGGAAACTGGTTGTCTTATTCTCTTGTCTGTGTTTAATTGCACTGGCAGTCATCAACAATACCAATCTGTCTGATAATTTACCTGAAACTACCGGCATGATTGTGTTACTAGTTGCTTCACTATCCATGCTCAATGGTTTGTATGTTGGGTTAGTTGTATCTGGTCCGCTGAGCAATCGAAGTGAGGAAGAGTAGTTAGTCGAGAAAACCTAATTCTTCATCCAAAGTCTCCAATGCTTCGCTAAGGTCAGGTAATTCCTCAGGAGCCTGCATAGTGCTAACATGACGCATAGTTTCGATTGTTTCAGGCATTTCGCCCTCACCGGACAACCAACTCTTCCATGCTTCAGAGGATCCCTTGCGCCGTGCATCCATCAGCCGCCACAGTGCTGATAAGTCGCAGCCATGTTGATTCAGATCTGTGATACGCGCACCGAATTGTGTTGACGAAATATCAGACATTTTGATTAACAATTCACGCATTCGTGTTCGGACTACTTCGTCTCCGTCTTGCCACATAACAGGTAATAACTTCCGAGTATCATCGGGGAAGGTTTCAAAATACTCGCGTAGTGAAGGAACAAGGTTCCTGCGAACAACTGCCAGCTCATGATTACTTAATTCAACTAAATTTTCCGCCCACATATCAACATCTAAGAATCTCAGG
>DAWS01000144.1:0-4044 GCA_002506025.1 Euryarchaeota archaeon UBA111
ACCTGCTGATAATTGCGGATTAAAAGCATGAGCTACGCAGTCTTGAATCGTCATCACGCTGGTCGGTATTCGATTTAGTCCACTGGTCAAGTAGTGCTCTGCTTTGAGAGAATTGGTCAAGAGATGATTGTAGTGCTGGCGATTATATGGCGTCACCTCAGGGCAGGTATCTTGCAATATTACTACCCCTGCGGCCTCCAGCAACTCAATACTGCCTTCATCGCAGGCGACTTGGTAATTCTCTCCGCTAGTGAACAGCCACAGCCGATTGTCGGGGATTTTTTGCCCTACCTCGGCATACGACCTTACTGCTGATGCCGTTCGCCTTATTTCCTCGATGCTAGCCTGTGGACAGCCAATTACTACCAGATCAACTTGCCCTTTGGGGGCTAAATCCTCATACCTCTGACGCAAATCAGACTCGGTAAATTCCAATACGCCTGCCCAACCATTTGCTGGTGGCAACCAATTACCAGATGCGTCTTTGTCAAGAGGAGGGTCGACACTGTGTCCTTCTGCCCAAAGCATTGGGCAGCCATAATTTGCCGCGGCGGCAGTTAATGCCTTCTTACTAGCAAATGAAACCGTGTTTGGCATTCCGCGAATAAACGGCATTGGACCCCAAGATAAATCCCAATCCGGGCGGACCTGCTTACCGATCCAATCGCCGAGGATCGACCAATCAGCGAGTTCATTCATTTCACAAGTTATGTCAACCAAAATGTTTGGTATTCTGTTTGCAGCAAGATGCAGGCCCCACTTGGGCGCAAAACCGGTCAATGCGGTAGCCAGTGCAGACAAGCCAGATTCTCGATTGGTGATTAGTGAAGTCCAAGAGTTTGAGAAACAAACGGCATTTGACTCAGCCCATGAGGCTACGCCCGAAGTCAATTCAATCCCCCGATCATAAGGCGTGCAGGACAATGTTGACTCGATACCTAAGCGTTCATAGGCATGTATTATCTCAAACTGTTGCTCTAGAAAATCTGGCCATTCAATATCCATTTCTTGCATTTTTTCTTTATCGCATCCAGCTGAATTCAGCGTTGTAGTAATGGCAACCCGGCCATCCTTGTCATCTGATAGGTCAGACAAAAATCGGCGCAGTCCGTGACCACCGGTTATTACTGACACTCCCGATACGTGTGCGTTATCAACCTCAATGAAGCCTTCTGCATTAGCAATCTCCGCTAAATCAACGACTAGCCTTGCCCCCTTTTGCCTAGTAGAGCCCTCATCGCCGGCGAGTTGAGCGGCGAGCCTAGGTGGCAAGTCCATGGCACAATGGCAAACCTTCTCTCTCATGAACTAAACCCTTAACAGATTAGATTTGTTGTAAATTATACCGGAAGTTTTGATATCATTGAGGTTTAGAGATATCACCATGTCTGAGACTCGAGAGTTAGATGATGCTGCTACAACCACCAATGAATCCATCACCAATACGCCACGAAAAAATGTGCCCCCACTTGATGGACGGTCAGACGATGAACCGTCACAGCAAATTAGCAAAATATCGCGCGGCAAACGAGTGATAAGAGTAATACAGAGTGTGACAATCATTGTCGCACTAATGCTTTCCGCCTACTCTTTTACCATCATCGACTCACTCGATGATTCAAGCAATAGCGCTGGGGATGATAACCCGGAGATTTTGGTGAGAACCGAAGGTAGGGAGGCTGATCACATCTGTTCAGCTGGCGGCGCAGATATATTAATTGGCAACGATGAGAACAACAATGGAATTCTTGAAGAAATCGAGGTTACCTCTACGACCAGACTGTGTCATGGGGATAATGGGCTACCGGGGGCCTCCGGCAACAATGGTGTGAGTGGCACCTCTGGAATTAACAGCATGATTGCGACAACTGTCGTTGAAAACGGCCATGCGTTTTGTCTATTCGGCGGCCTACTGATTACTACTGGGCTTGACACCAATGACAATGGAGAATTGGATTCTGCTGAAGTGATTAATTCCGAGTACGTCTGCAATGGAATCATTGGTGCAGATGGCATTAACGGTATCAATGGAAATAGTGGTCACAGTGCCTTAGTCGAGCGTGTAGCCCCACCAGCCTATCTATGTGATAGTGGCTTTATCATTAATTTCGGCATTGACAATGGCGTAGATGATGCCATTGCTGACGATGGAGTAATGCAAGAAAGTGAAATTGTCGAATCCCTCAAGGTTTGCAGTGAACCACTAAACTACGGCCTGGCTTCAGACATATTCACTGGAGTTTCAGATGGTTACTCAACCATGTGCTCACAGTTTGGATGGTCGACAGCCAAATCTCTGATTATTACCTCTGGGAGTAACGGTCTTACCGGATGTGAATTATGGGCCAGTGGTGGTAGCTCCGATTCCGCCGAATTACTGTTAGACATCAACCCGGGCGTTGGCGATTCAAGCCCTGGCCTACACCTCGGATTTACGGCAGTCACATCCGGTGAGGATGAGTTGTGGTTGTTTGATGCTGATAGTGGCGTTAACGGACGGGAATTATGGGTTAGCAACCTAACCACCGCCGGCACACTACAACTTACTGGTTACAGTGGCGATGGTATACTAGCGCAGTCAGTCCACACAGCATGGATGGGTGGGTTACTATTCTCGGACGCTAATTATGATTTCATGTGGACCGACGGAGTGAGTATGTACAATTTATTCGACGCCCCATTTTTTGCACTCACTGAGCAAATAGCATTAGATAGTGTCCAAAATAAGTTATCGGCTCATTCCGGGACTACGTTTGCCGTTGATGAGTTAGGCATTTGGTTCTCTGGGATTCACGATGATTATGGCTATGAGATGCATCATCTTAGCAACTCAGGTAGTCTAACTACTTGGGATCTCAATACCTTTGAGGATAGTTCGCCGGGGCCAATATTGCCGATGGGTAATTCCGCAATTGTCGTAGCTGATGATGGAATTAATGGCCGGCAATTGGTTGAATTACTAACTACTGGTAATCATAATTGGCTTACTAGCATGACGCTGCAAAGTAATGGCAATCCACCAACGTCAGTCGGAGAACATCTTGGAGTGAATTTGCTGAGCAATCAGGTGATTTTTGACGCACAAATTACTGCGGTTGACCCAACGGTTTGGAGTTATGATTTGCTCACTGGAGCGTTGATTGAATTATCATCAATTATTGTCGCTCCCGCCCAACAAGTTGCGCCGGTAATTACCGACGGGAGAATATGGTTTGACTGCATTACTGGAGCCACTGCCGAGGAATTATGCGTTAGTGACGGTACGACTGATGGAACGAAAGTTATCCATGAATTCCAGCCTGGTATGGCATCAGCCGAAATAAGAGGTCTCAAGGCCACTGATAGTCACTTACTGATTATAGCAAACGGCGTTGATAATGGCGTCAATACCGGTCACTGCCTGTGGAGTTTGGATGTCTCGAACCTAGAAACGACAATTGTCTACGACCCATGGCCCGGCACAGGTAATAATTCGGATGCTGGGTTTTATGGCGAACTGTTTAGCAGTGCAGAAATGGTGTTGTTTGTGGCAGATAATGGATTAAACGGCCATGAATTACATATGTGGAGCCCGCTAAGTATCACCGATGAGTGGTTAATTTGGTGATTTTATTTTGTCGATGCAGTAGGAACAGGATTTTGCAATAACATAGTCCGTGCTTTCCTGCTCTTCCAGCAATAGCGGCTCTCGACAAGCATAACACTGCACAACATCAGTTTCCTCAAGTTGTGGATTTACTGCAACTCTTCGGTCAAAAACAAAGCAATCACCTTTCCAATGATCGCCGCCAACCTCTTCAAAATAACCTAATATGCCACCCTTGAGTTGTTTCACATTAGAAAACCCTGCATCCATCATGACAACACTGGCTTTTTCACAGCGAATTCCACCAGTGCAGAACATCACTACTTGCTTATCTTTCAGTTCATCACCTAATTCGCTGACCGCCCTAGGAAAATCTCTGAACGAGCGTATATCTAATTCAATAGCATTGGCAAATGTTCCAATCTTACACTCGTATTCATTGCGAGTATCGAGAATTA
>DAWS01000144.1:4475-7530 GCA_002506025.1 Euryarchaeota archaeon UBA111
ATTATCTCCTTCTTCAATCGAACATTCATACGGCGAAATGGTTGGTAATCAGAGTATGAAACCTTCAGTGGTATGTCGGTAAAACGCTCATCAGATTCTAAAAATTCAATGAATGAATCAATTGCAGTTTGACTTCCGGCAAGAAAGAAGTTAATACCCTCATGAGCAAGTAAAATCGTTCCCTTAAGCGAAAGTTCTCCACATATATTGCGGAATGGTTGCTGCAAGTTATTTCGGTCGGGTAAGTCAGCAAACCGATAACCAGCAATGTTCACAACTGTGCCGGTCATGGTTTGAGGTGAAGGAGTTGATTTTTATGACCATCGAAATCAATCACGCCAATCATGCCTAGATGCAAGTGGCCTGCGCCATCCTTGGCCAAAGGCTTTGCTGGTTACTCTAGGTGCCGGAGACATCTGCCAACGTTTGTGCTCATTACGCTCGAGCCGACTCAACACATCAACAACAATACTGCGTTGATGACCAGCCGCAACGATATCATCGGCATCCATCGTATGCTCGATGTGAAGGCGCAAGATTTCGTCGAGTATTTCGTAAGGTGGTAGAGAATCCTCATCTTTTTGATCGGGTGCAAGTTCTGCTGATGGCGGCTTGGTCATGGTTGACTCATTTACTGGTGGCATATCACCCAGTTCAATCGCTCGCTGATTGAAAATTTCAGCCAAGGCATATACCTGCATCTTATACAAATCGCCCAGCGGCGTATATCCACCAGCCATATCGCCGTATAGCGTACAGTAACCCTGGGCAAGTTCTGATTTGTTACCCGTGGCAATTGCCATCCGGTTCTGTGCATTGGCGTGAGCCATAACAATGATTCCTCTTAGTCGTGATTGTATGTTCTCTGAGGCTACTGGGTTACCATCATCCAAAACCTCACCAATCGTTCCCTCAAGTGCGGTATGCATACCGTCGATTGGCTCGATCTTGAATTCCATGCCCAGTGCCTCGGCGGTGTATTTTGCGTCGTCCAGTGAGTGCTGTGAGGAAAACCTGCTTGGCATTGCAATGCCGAGTACATTCGTAGGCCCCACCGCTGCACAGGCAACACAAGCAGCAACTGCAGAATCAATGCCGCCAGAAAGACCCAGAACAATACGCTTGATTCCTGATTTGCGACAATAATCCGCTAAGCCGGCGATTACTGCGTCCGTGATATCCTCAATTATCTCGGTTGACTCTTCAAAGCCATCTGCCTCACTATTGAGGAATTTTATCTCATCTTCGCCAATAGCAAAAGCATCTGCTTCGCTCATTGCAATCCATTGACAATTTTCTGGCACCGCTAAATCCACTAGCAAGACACCTTCCTGCCAAGCTGGAGCAACAACGACTCTACCATCTGGCCAAGCGACAAGAGAACAGCCATCAAACAACAGGTCATCATTGCCGCCAACTTGATTAGCCAGCAAGAATGGATGCTGCAGAATTTCCGCCGCAGTCCTGCATACCTTGATTCTAGAACCAACCTTATCTGCGTGATAAGGTGACGCTGACAGATTTACCGTGGCATCGAGAGAAACGCCTTGACGACCCCACTCTGCCAGACTAGCCACTGGATCTTGTCCGTATGCCGACGGAGTAAGACCTGCAGCCTGCCATGCATCTTCACAAATGGTAATTCCCAGATCGATATCACCAATTGAGCGACATATGCCTGAGCGATTTGCTGGCGTGAAATATCTTGTTTCATCGAAGACATCGTAACTTGGCAACAACTGTTTTTTTGCTACAACTCTGTTGGTGTTATCTTTGTTAGGCACAGCTTGTAACACCCCGGCGCGCACTACTCCATTAGCCGGCAGGTTACGCTCATGGTCCGGAGGTATTGGAGTCCCAACCAAAACTGGAATTTCAACGGCGAGATTTTTTGCTGTTTCAAAAGACGCAGTGATAAAATCTGGTTGCAACAACAAATCTCTGGGCGGGTAACCGCACACTGCTAATTCGGTCGCAATAGCGACTTGCGCACCATTAGCTTGCGCGATTGCCGTGAGTGATTCCAGACGCTCAGCGTTGCCAGCCAAATCGCCGACAGTCGAATCTATCTGTAACAATCCAATAATTTTAGACAAAGGACTCACCGTGGTTAACTAAACTTGACAATGTCGCCATTTTCGTCTTTGTACCACCATTCATTTGTAGTTTTGTCATGATACCACCAATAGCCATCAGCGCCCATGACCCAATCCGTCTCTTCTTCTGCAGTGGTTGCCTCAGCACCGCCAGTTAACGCAGCGGAGGCCGCACTTACTGAACTCGCTGGTTCAATTGTTGAATATTGCGAGTTATCAGGAACTTCTGCCTGCTCATTGTCATCATAATCATCATAATCGTCGTAATCAATCTCAGAAGAATATTCATCCCAGTCGTATTCTGATCTTGAACCACGACCGCGGGTCGCTTTTCTCGCCCATAGCAATCCAGTGATTATTATTGACACAAAAATTAGCGCAACTGCAGAACCAATGATTGGATTGACTTCCCCAAACAGGTTTTCGATGAATCCCTGATCTCGTGCTGGCCTTACATCAACAGTCGGGCCTTTTGCTGTTTGTCCATTATCTAATTCAACCTCAATCCACTGAATTCCCTCTGCGGTTGGCACCCAATCGATTGAGATTAGACCTTTACCTTCTGCAGGGATTTCCAAACTAGGCCGCTGGAGGACTTCTTTAGTACCGTTCAATCTAACGATGTAAGCAGTTGCCTGCACGGTTCCATCAAGTGAACCATCATTGCTAACAAGTGCCTGAACAGAGGTTGACTGTCCTACTTCGAGAATAAGTCTGGTGTATGATACATCCAGCGGACCAATAGAAAATTCTGGCCGCAGCCACTCCAGCTCCCACTGAGCAATTTCACTACCCGTCGGTGCACCATTCATTCCTAGGACAGGGTTATCAGCAAGGTCTCGACCATTAATCTTGACAAACAGAATCAGTCTGTTTTCAATCATACTATCAGTTATGTCAGAAAGGTCGACATTTGCGTAGACCTCCAGTTGAGTTCCGGCAGCGTCATCGCCCTCCAA
>DAWS01000075.1 GCA_002506025.1 Euryarchaeota archaeon UBA111
TTGCCTCGGCTTAAGCGTTTAATTGAAATGATAGAGAAGACGCCCAAAGGTTGCGCGGGGGTCGCCCAGCTTGGTCAACGGCGGTGGGTTTAGGTCCCATTCCTTATCGGTTCGCAGGTTCGAATCCTGCCCCCCGCATCACATTTTTACAGTCTTTGAGCGACTTTTCCGCGCCAATCAAAATGTCAAAACTTTGTTACTTGTTCGAACCCACTCAGAACACTCTACCATTGTTGAGTAATGGGCGCCATCGTAGTAACCTTGGCCCTTTAGAGTCCCACATCTTTGCTGGCAGGTTCCACATACTTTTACCATCACGCCATCAATAATCAATTGCTTAGTCATAGCAACCATATCCTCAGTGCCTACCGGCGGCGTGATACCATCACGTGCCAAATCAACACTATCGTTCATCAGAAAAATTCTGACTTCTTCACCATCACTATTCAGTTGTCTTGCCAACCGAAGCGCATTCCAAGTTACGTCTGTACCATCGTAGGGTTGCTGATTCAATATCAATAGGGTAGCCATAGCATAACTAGCAAATGGTATTCTATATACATGGTTTCAAATGCTACAACCTTAGCCTGAGTGCATGGGAACAAGATTCCACAGGTTTTCCAAGTGGTTTGTTCCTCAGAAAAGCCGTGTTCACATCGCAGTTTTCATCTTATCTATATTCATGATTCCCGGTGCTCTCACCGCTCTACAACCAATAGACATGGAATCATATGAGATGGAGTCTCCAGAGCTAACTGCACAGACAATAATTAACCAAGAATTTTCAAATTCTGAAATTATTCTTGGATTTGTCATCTCTGCTCGCGACCCGGAATATGTTCCATCTGTAGAGGATTGGTCGCCCGTGCCGCCGATGAGTGATGGCGCTCCTGATTATTCGTCACTGCCAGATGTCGGTGAGATGGTCGAGGGCGGTGAACCATGGCAAGGGATTTCTGCTCCCAAAGGCGGCATAGTCAATTTGTCCGTGTTACGAGAAATAGACGCAAAACGGCAAATTGTCTACGACCATATCCTTGCACCAGCCCTAAAGCCGTTAGTCAACGATGTTACTGGCCATCAATACAATGGCGTAATGACGCTATCAGACATCTTTCGTGGTTTCATGAATGGGACCTCAATCCTAACGCAGCCAGGCATCAATTCCCTTGGAATCCCCACGCCTGCACCAACCAACTGGACTGATTGTGGCGTCCTTGAATGTCTAGAATTTGATGACGTTAATGTTACACAGGATCATATCGATTTAGCTGCATTGAGAATGGCTGACGCCCCGGAGAATAATTTTCTGCGTTGGCTTTCCTTAGACCGTGGATTTTTCCCTGATGTGAACTCATTACAAACCGGCCCAATCGGTGGTGAATTACAACTGAATGGTTCGTGGGCAAATGCTACTCAAGGCCTCGGTCGCTGGTCCGCCTCCTCAACTTGGTTCTTGGTCCAATACGACAGTGCTAAACTCGAAGAAATGGGTTGGGAAGTGATTTGGAAAGACGCTCATCAAGAAAAGGATGTTCAGTTCACCGATGATGGATTGATTGTCGGGGGTTATCGCCTCGATAGCGGCAAATTAGTCGTTCATCCACCACGTTACAATGAATCAGTCTGTCAAGAGTTACAGCAAGAAAGCGGAGGTTGCTCAAGCGAGTGGTCATACATGGACTTGGAAGGAAAGTTGCGTTCTAATGACCGCACAACAATCACCTTACTTGTAGGGCAGGGAGTGAATGTCGAAGTCAACAGAGAACTTCAGTCTAGTGCGGGTCTTATCGTGTTGATGGGGTTAGTTATTGTTGGATTGCTGTATATCAGTTTGCGCCGCTGGACAGATGTTGCAATCGTATTGATTGCCCTTGGTGCCGCCCTATTATGGATGCAAGGGATGATAGGGCACTTGGCCAATTTTTCTAGTTGGTTAGGATTTACCGTGATAGCTAGGTCGCAATTCTCAAATTTATTGCCAATTTTAGTTCTCGCGTTGGGTATAGATGATTCCTTGCACGCACTACACCGCTACAAGGAAGAACGTAAAAACGGTGCAAGCACTACCGAAGCAACTGAAATCACTCTAACACGTGTAGGTCGAGCAATCTTTCTTACCAGTTTGACGACGATTTCTGCTTTTGCTGCTAATCTATTCAGCGATGTTGCCGCATTGCGTTCATTTGGCGTTGAGGCAGCGCTAGGTATTCTCGCAGCATTTTTACTAACGGGATTGTGGGTGCCGCTCATCCGCCTGACGGTCGATGAGTGGATGCAAAAGCGCAAGAAGGATATCACAGAGGAAAAAATGACGCATTTGGTTTCAGAGGATTTCCTTCGCAGGATTACCACTACATGTGGAAAAGCTAAGCCAGCATTGGTCGTTGGCCTAATCGCCGCTTTGATTACCATTCCTGCGGCAGTCGGCATGGCTCAATTAGAAGGGGACTTTCGCGTCGAAGATTTCCTCGATGAAAGATCTGATTTTGCTAGAGGGGTCGAAATTGTTACTGATCGCTTCGCTGATGAGGGGGAGCCTGCCTATCTATTGATTGAAGGCGATGTTCTTGACCCAAATGTGTATGCGGCAATAGATATATTCCGCACAGAAATGGGAATCTTACCCGAAGGCGTTGCTGATAAAATTACAAAGTTACCAAACGGTGATATCGATATTTTAGCGCTGGATGAAATGGTATTCGCAGCAATGGGGTCTCTTGCACTAGACCCGACTCCGTTTGAAGCAGCCGGATGGCTCTCTGATGTCGAAGGCCACGGCATGAACTGCTCGGATGACGGAGCTGGTCCACTGCTTGACTTAACTGACCGGGATTGCCTTGCTTACTTCTATGGATTTTTGGTATTACACGGTGTTCCGGGTGTTGGACCTATACCTGATATCCCCCCAAGCATAGTCGAATTATACATCAAGCCAAATGTCGAACTTGATGCTGAAAGGCCATGGCTTGATATTAATGGTAACGAGGCTGAATATGACCGAATGCTAATCAGATTTGGTATGACCTCCCCTGAAGATTTCCCGGGGATGGGTGAAGGTTTGGAAGAACTTTGGCGAGATTTGACTGTCTTCACCAATTTATCCTCCGGCACACAAGAGTCTGCGGGTGATCAAGAAGACGACAAACCGCTAACTTGGGTTATGATTACCGGACGCCCAGTCACTAGGTATGTTGCGTCTGACGCCATGCAGAGCGAAATGCAGTCATCGCTGATATTGGGTTCACTGTTCGTTTTCATAACTCTGTCAATTGGTTTCAAATCGTTCAAACAAGCAAGTATCACATTGATACCAATTCTGCTAGTTGTGGTTTGGCTCTACGGGTTAATGTATGCTGCAGGTTCATCGCTTAATATTGTCACAGTGACTATTGCGACGATTTCGCTTGGTGTGGGTATTGATTACTGTATTCACGTCACTGAACGGTATCGAGAAAGTCGAGAAAAAGGCGAATCACACAATGAAGCACTGGTTGCCGTTGGTGGTGCCTGCAGTTTAGCATTAATTGGTAGCGCTGCCTCAGATATTGCTGGCTTCAGCGTTATCGCATTATCCCCGATGGGTCTGTTCAGTAATTTTGGTATTTATTCGGCGGCTATGATTGCTTTATCCCTGATTGCTAGCCTAGTATTAACCACTGCAGCATTAGGCATTTTAGCAATGCTGATGCGCGACAATGAACCAACCACTGGTATACAAATGATTGACGAATAGAGTTAATTATCGTTGATGAGACAGGCTGCTCATGACTGATGGTCAGACATACTATGACGGATTGATTGCCCAAGGTTACCCAGCAGACCAAGCACTTGGATACACCCAGCAATACTACCCTGGATTTTATCCTGCTACTGCGGCCCCTGCACCAATGCCCATGCCGGCACAACCAGTCGCACAACCACAAGTGGTTTCACAGCCGCAAATGGTTCAGCCAATGGCCCAAACTATACCAATGCACCAACCAATGATGAATACCGCAGCGGTAGGCATGGCGCCGATGGGAATGGCTGCCATGCCGTCAGCAGATAACAAGCCAATCATGGCATGGGCAGCGGTAGGTTGCATCTTTGTTGCGCTGATACTAGCATGTGTTGGACAATTTGGAAACTCATGGTTAGTCCAAAATGATGAAACCATCGAAAATGATTCCGGACAGGTCTCGTTTGGCTTATCCAATATGATCGTTGACTGCACTGAGGTCGCACAAGAACAAGCATGCATACAGTTCGCATATGTAGTACTGGCTGAAGATATGGATAAAGCGGCGACAGAAACCCCACCAAGCGATTCGAAAGTGAAGGGTTCTATCGAAAATTACTGTGAGAATACCTACAGCACAATCATTTCAGTTGCTGGAGATAACCAAGAATTAAGGAACGAAGCCGGCGACATACGAGAAAATTGTCTGAGCAATGACTCTGCTGGTGCGATAACCGGCATTACCATGTGGATTGCCATACTTGGAGTGCTAATGTCTGGCATTATGCTTACAATGTCAATCATCGGCAAGGAATTACCCGGCAATATTCAACAATATGGTCGCATATCATCATTTGTAAGCGGTGGTCTAGTCATTCTTGGAACAGTCATTTGGCTGTTAATGAAATATGATTTTGATGGCAACTTTGACAACGGTTCGTCATTTTATTTCACCTTCTTTGCCGGAACTCTTGCCATTATAGCTGGAGTTTTAGATATCTTTGACAAGCGCTGATGCTAGTAATTAAGCCGTCATCTTCATGAATAGACGCTTTGAGGACTGTCTGCTTCCACCGGGGTTGGCCCCTTGGCAGTGGTGACTCTTATGCCTGAAGATGATGACGAAGACTGGATGAAATACGCCAGTGCTGGTTTTGGACAAACCAATTATTCACTCTGGGATGAAGAGTCCGTAGAGAATAGCGAAGAAATAGACGCTGAGGAACTAGATCTAGAGTTGCCCGAGCAACTTGGAACACATATGGAAGAAATCCCGCGGGCACCCAATCCTGCGGGTCTTAAGCATCTAGTAAGAGGCGGATGTTGTGATTTTTGTCTAGGACGGCTGGGTGGTAAGAAACGCTATGAACAAACCATAGAAGAGTCGGGCATTGAGATAAGGAAATCAGTAGTTGAGGGTAATAGTCATCTAGCAAACATTAGGGAAGAAATCCCGCTTTGCACCTTTTGCGAGAATCTATTCGAAGAAACCGATTTATTAGCCGAGATAATTTACGACAACATTGCGCCATACGAGATAAAACGATTACAATTAGGCGCACGATTCCCAAAGGACCAGATTGAAGCCGAGGATGTCGAAAGGAAACGATATGCAGCAAATGGTTCTGATGGACTCAAAACAGGCTTAGTAGCAGAAATTGCTCGTAAACTAAATGCTAAACTAGATGGGGTAAAATTGGTTAATGAGAAACCACACGTGCTGGCCTTAATTGATGTTCTAACATTGACAGTGGAACTAGATGTCAGAGCCCATTACATCTATGGTAGATATCGTAAACTCGAGCGCGGTATTCCCCAAACTAGATGGCCGTGTCGTGCCTGCAAGGGTCGGGGATGTGAGACCTGCAACAACACAGGTTTGCAGTATGAGTCTAGCGTTCAAGATTTGATCGGTAATCCAATTCTAGCGTCTCTGGATGCTACTGAGCATTCATTCCACGGCATGGGGAGAGAAGATATTGATGTGCGTTGCATGGGACGAGGTAGACCGTTTGTCATTGAACTCAAGGAACCTAAAATAAGAACATGTGATTATTCAAAACTCCAACAAATGGTCAACGAGCAAGCGGCGGGAGCAATTGAGGTGACGGATTTGAGAAGCTCAAATCGTAGCGAAGTAGTACGAATTAAGGATACTCCAGCTGATAAGTCATACACCATACGGTTTAGATTGCAACCCATGAATGAATTAGAGTATAATGTGTTAATTGCCCCCTTAGACTTGACCAAGGTTGACAAAAATTCTCGTAAGCGCAAGCCCAGAAGAGGCGATAAACGTAAAGATAACACAAAACCTCTCCCAACGGAAATTATTACTGATACTGTTACCTTTAGCGAAATGGAACTCAGCAAAATGAAGAAGGCTGAACTTGAAGCAATTTGTGTTGAAAACAAATTAACCAAGACCGGTAAAAAGGCTGAATTAATCGCTCGCATATTATCAATGCCGAGTCCGGGCAGTGCATGTTTTGAACTTCCCGATGCTGATACAATCAAATCAACCATCATGGCACTGCAAGGGACGAAACTTGCTCAACGAACGCCTGACCGCGTAGCCCACCGTCGTGCAGACCTAATCAGGCGTAGGGAGGTAGTAGAGGTTCACGAACCGGCGGTAGACGTCATGGAGGATGGTACAACTGAAATTGAGTTCACCTTGAGATGCGAATCTGGCACTTACGTCAAGGAAACAATACACGGTGACAATGGCCGAACTCAGCCAAGTGTTGCCTCATTACTCAAGGCAAAATGTGAGGTTCTTTGGCTTGATGTCGGTGACATCCACGCAGACTAATTAGCGATGAGAATCCGGTTATCCGCCGTCGCGGTGCTTATATGCAATCGGTAGGTCGGCAACTTGCTCCGAAGAAGGCTATATGCTGGACCGGCAGTTTAGGAGGCGAAAACCATGAAGCGTTCAAAAGGTCAGAGAGTAAGAACTCGAAGCATTCTAAGAAGAAGAAAAAGCGAGCGCAGTCGCTTGAATATCAGTCGTGTTATGCACGATTATGAAACTGGTGACCGAGTTGCCATTGTTTTGGACGGCGGCCAACAAATGGGTATGCCACATCGTAGATTTCACGGTAGAACTGGTTTTATCGAAAAGCGCCAAGGTGTCGCTTGGGTTGTCTCAGTGAAAGATGGTAATATGCAAAAAACCGTCATCGCCCGACCAGAACACCTCCGCCCATTGGAGTGAATAAAATGAGTAAAGAAGAGAATTTTATCGACTTTGCAACTGTAAGAGATATGCTTGAAGGTGCCCAAGATCGCAGAGG
>DAWS01000074.1 GCA_002506025.1 Euryarchaeota archaeon UBA111
GTGGTTACCAGAGTATGACCTTAATACCATCTTCATTGAAACAGAGCAAGGCCTAGAAGCGCGCTCTGGCCCCGAACTGCTGATAAAGACGCCAACGGAAAACCGTCGAATCATTCATGCGTGTCTGCCGGATAGTTTCCTTTGTCGAAACTCTGCGGCTGATGCAGTAATTGTTGCAACCTATACTGCTAATCCAGATTTAGTGGGCGTAGAGGATTTGATTCAGTGGGGCGAAGCAGAGTTATCGGTTTACATGCCAACAAACTTTTCGATTGATACTGTTTCCCAGGTCATCAGTGTTGATGATTTAGTCACAAATGATTATGGTTATCTGCCCTCATCCTCATGGTCAATAAACAATGTATCTAGCTATACGCTGGATGATAACACGACAATGCTTTCACCCCTATCTTCATGGTTCAATTCGCTGGATATGACCTCGTTAGAATTTGCCGTAGGTGGAGAAAAGTTAGTTTGGATAAGCGGCCCGTCCGGAAATGTCTACAATTTGGTTAATCTTGATGGTGACTTGCGTATGGGTTTAATCGTATATTGAACTTATCAATCTTAGAGTGGTTTCTTATATATCGGGCGATTTAATATTAACATGCGAAAACCTGCATCTTTGCTAATTTTTTTGATGGTCACACTCACATTACAACCGGCCATTGCGAATGGTCTAACACCAAATAACATTGACGAATCTAACGGTTCGGTAATCAGTGTAGACGGTTTTGTCACTACAAAATTTACCAGTGTAGGCGATCAAATCGAACTTTTTGCTAATACTAAAGGGCATTCTGGGAACGTTGCATCAACTACTACTATAGTCACTGCGGACATTCTATTCTTCCCGGACAATGACCCTATAGGTGTGATAATCCAAGGCGAGTTGCCACAGAATCCAATAATTATCGATACGGTAGTAATGCAACCAAATGGATACCACGAGGACGACAACACCATCATGATTTGGGAGGGGACGTATACTGTTCCAATTAATTCACTTGGAGGAGTTTATGGAGCGAGCATAACCATGGAAGATGAAGGCAACTTCGCTACGGATAATCCAACGCAAATTCCGGATAAACTGATTTCTGAAATAGAACAGTTGCTGCAAACCATTGACGATACCTGGGATGCGGCAAACCCTGCTATGGAAATGAAAGCGGTGTTTGATAGTCTCGATTCGCACGGTAGCGGGGATTGGGTTGGATTCGTTGACGATGCAACTAGAGGTAGCGGACTTGGTGGTAGTTCTCAATTATGGAATAACATGATTGGTGCTGGTTACAACAATCCTGGTTATGATATGTATGATGGTGCTCGCTTCTTGGAAGCTCTCATGGCATTCCTTGAATCGACAGATTTGGAGGCCGGCATGGCATTTGTGACCGGCCTTTTCGTTTACGCTAATGAATTTCCATTGCCCAGGAACATCAACGAATTTGGCGACGTTGCAGACTACATTACTACCTTTGATCCAATTGAAAATTTCACCAGATTTTCTGGAACTGAGGAATTTTCAGTTGCCTATGACGCTATGATAGGGAGTAATGAATGGCAAGAGCTACAACAAGCACTAGATAATTTGGCCAATAATACAATGGTATTCGAATCATTTCAAACCCTACTACGCAATGTTGCTTTACTGTCTATTTCGACTCATCCTGAAGCGATTGCCGCTGGATTCGAGGCTTGGATTGCGCCGTTGGCTGAGGAAGATTATGACAATATGACACCATTCCAGAAGTTGGTAGTTAGTTGGTCTCAGATGGATGTTAATGTTCAGGATTTGGATGGTGATGAATTCCCCGACAGCATAGTATGGGAATACGAATTGTTGTTAAACACAACTGAAGGATTGCAATGGCAAGCAAAAATGGAAACAGACTACCCATATATCTCAAATGGCTTTGACGATTTCAACAATTTTGACATTGAACTATTGACAATCTTGAGAGATACCTTTGAAGACCCTGCTTGGGAAGATGCTGGTGAAGCACTGCAAGACTTCGGCGACTGGGCAGCAAACGCTACCATTACGCGAGATTTACAGTGGGATTATGATTGGGAATCAGAATCGAATCATGATGATCACAACGATGATGACGGCCATGATGACCACGATGATAGTCACGAACATGACAGTCACCAATATGTCATCTTTGATGGCTTACACCCAATTCAAACAACAGAATTGAACAAGTATGCTTTTGATGTTGGATTTATGTTAATGATAAACGGTTTGTGGTATGAAACAGACTATCCAGACAACTTCAATTTGAGTGTAACTGACTCAAATGGTGATGTTTCAAACGTTTTATTGGTGCGTAATTTTGCCGAGACTAATACATATTATGGCCGATTTACTGCAGATGGGATTGCTGTCGAGACATACAGCTTTAGCCAGCCGCTAGAGACCTTCCGTCCACCGTGCGTTGATGATGGTTGCACACTTGACCATGCAGAATTCCGCATTGAAACTTTACAACCATCACTAATTGAGTCTATGCCGGTTGAGGTAATGGATGAGATATTCATTGTTTCAGCACTTGGCGTCATTGTTGAACAAGATGAAACATTATTGGTTAATCAGCCATATTCTGTCGAGTCAACGACTTATGACGCCGTTGATGGCGCACTGTCTGGCGCTAATGTGGATACAGCAATAATCCGATTATCACCAGGTTTAGGAGCATCTGCAGCGTCAACCTTGTCACCTGCAGGCGAGTTAACCATTTCCAGTATGGAGCCGTCGACATTAACTGCTACTTACGATGGTGATGATGCTGCTGATGTGTTAACAGTTACAGTCGAGCCAAGGTCAGAGGATTCAGCCGGTAATGACTTACACGGTGATCCAGCAGTGTTTTCTGGCAGCATCGATTATGGTGGAGACAGTGCTGAGGGCTGGGATTTAACCTCATCTCTCAACGGGCAATATTCGCAATCAGACCGAGGTGTTGCGATTATAACAACCAGTGGAGAAAACGCTGAAGGACTGGAATTTAAATTCACTAATGAGATGCCTTTGCCATCAACCCCACCTTGTTCGATAACTCAGGGTTATCAATACAGCTCTAGTGAAATTTCTATCGATTCAAGTTTCCAAAATTATTACCATGAAACCGATGAGGGAAGACAATACTTTGACCCAACAGAATTGGTTTCCTACACCATCGACTGGGGAGACGGCCAATCCACTGGGCAAATAAATAATCCAAGCAATTCGCACACAGATCACGGGGAATCAGGACAATTTGGGATGTCGGAAAG
>DAWS01000052.1:0-1000 GCA_002506025.1 Euryarchaeota archaeon UBA111
CCTATGGTGATAAATGGCCAAACAGAAATTGTCAAGGTCGGATGCGAAATGGTGACCATAGACGGTTTCTCAGGACACTCTGACAGACGTCAATTATTGGAATTTGTCGACCAACTACACCCTAAGCCGAGAAATATTATTTGTCATCATGGTGATTATCACAAGTGTAACGAACTCGGCCACACTCTCAGGGAGCGCTACAAGTGTCGAACATATGCGCCGAAAAATCTTGAGACAGTCAGGCTGATATAATCACATTAATGGTATATCAATCCCCGAATCTAACGGGTTTGGAATTGCATCTGTTTCTGTTAAATCAACGCTATCATCCGAACAACCAAGTGTCGGTTTGTCGATTACTCCTGGGCTTGAATCAAAGGTTTTTTTTGTCGGTGAATTGTTACTGAAGAAGTTCCAAAAGATGACCATTATCATTAGTATTGTGAATGCCAAAAACACCAATGAGAATGAAGTATTACCGTCACTGTTGGTTATCAAACCTACAACCACCAAACCAATCGCTGCGATTAAAATTAGCAATGAGGAAGTGCGAACCACACACTGCGATGACCATTTCATTCAAGAACCTCTTGCGTCTGTCTAACAATATGAAGCCCGGAAGAGTTCCAAGGAGTTGCCACGGTTGGCTGATGACTGCAGTCGCTCCTTGGGGTGAAAACTCAGAGGATGCTTACGATCAAGGATTAGTAGAACTAGGTCTCGGAGATACTCGGCTCATTGAAGCCAAGGGGGCAATGCTTCCGCTAAATTTCGAAGCAACTCCACCTCGACCGCTACCCATGGGTTCGCTTGTTGAGTGTCATATGGCGACCTCATATGCATACGACGGGGGAAGTGCTTGCGCTGGAGTTGCATGGGCATCATGTGTAACGCCAGAAGGCGATGAATGTGCTATAGTTGCCACAATAAGCACTGCTTTAGATTATGAGGAAACTTCACTATTATTGCGCAGGAATCTGCAGAGGAGACTTGCTACTAG
>DAWS01000052.1:1411-5922 GCA_002506025.1 Euryarchaeota archaeon UBA111
TTGATCATGCCAAACTCGTTAACACTTGGTGGTCGACAATCAACAGGTCCGATTAGAGGTGGCCTTACTGTCCCCGAAGAAAAACAACAGAAGCGAGTAGATGTGAAAGCCCCCGCCGCTCCCGCATTAAGACCGGGCAGCAAAAGGGGTGGCAGTAACACAGATTTCTCATTATAACGACATTTACAATAACCTTCGACGCAATTAGATATCATGGCAGAGTCTTGGAAAGTGTTTCGCTGCTCTGCCTGCGGCATGTGTCATGGCCGTAAAACAGTTGGACATAATTGTCCTCACTGCGGTCAAAGAACAAATCAATCAACACCAGTTGTTGATAGGGCAGAAAATCCCAACGAGTTGCGAATCAAAGTTCTAATGGCCAATACCCCGCCGGAACTACGAGATTCATTGGCAAAAAAACTTAGAGAGTCTGAAAAACTAATCAAGAGCAATAACACGTTTAGTTCAGCCTTTGGCATGAGAGAGTTACGTAAATTAATCGATGAGCAAGGAAACGTATCAATTGAATCAATTAATGAGCGGTTCGCTGAGTTAGGATTCAGCAACGAAATAGTTGATTTTCTCGACAAAGCTGAGGCGCAAGGAGTGATTCTTAGGCTGAGAGACGGAATCTGGCAATTTCTTGAGTGAAGTTGATAATAGGTAAGTCGTGGCCGAGTATAACGGGCGTATGGGTTAGTTTGGCCTATACTCGGGCGTTTGGGACGCTTGGACCCAAGTTCAAATCTTGGTACGCCCACCATATGTCAAGCATCTGATTTAGAATGTACCCAGATTATGTGGTAACCAAACTGTGTCTTGATGAATTTCGTTGGTACTGCATCAATCTCTGATTGCCAAACTGCATCTTCAAACTGCTTTACCATTTGTCCCTCGGTGAATTCTCCCAAATCGCCTTTTTTGGACCCGCTCGGGCAGGTTGAGAATCGTTTTGCCAGTTTCTTGAAGGTCTTGAGTGGGTTTTTTGCAACTGAAATATCTTCGATTATTTTTCTCGCCGACGGTTTGTCTGGAACGAGAATGTGCCTAACATGCGCCGAACGCGGATTTTTTCTTTTATCATGTCTGCGCATTAACTCTCAACTCCGTTCTTGATTCAACAGCCAATCTATCCAGTATGTGCGCACATACCCAGCAAAACACTAGTAAAATTAGTTTTGATGCAAAACCAGCGGTAAGCTCATTCTCTAAATCTGTGCTAACTCCGGGTATGATTGTAATCCAGCCCAATATGTAGGCGATGAATGATAGTATTGTGTGTGGGGTAACGGACTTACTAAAGAGCATTGAAAAACACCGCTTATGGTGCATTATGAGCATCATTAATCCAACTGAAAGGAAGAATTTTGCCATAATAATCCCAGACTTTTCTTTACCATAAATCGACTTTACGGGCACTTCTGCAACCCTCATCGAGCGTCTTGATAACTCAATCAACCAATAGTTGGGGTATCCATAGCCTTTCCAGGACTTTGACCAATTCCAGTGCTTAAGTATTAGTGAACTTGTTGCTGTATACCCGCATTGTGGGTCAGTAACATGCCTTCCGGCAGCCAAGGTTGTAAAGAATCCTAGAATCATACTAGCGATTTTACGCACAAGAGGCATATTGCCAAGACCGTCTTGATGAAGGAATCTATTTCCTTTTACGTAATCAGCTTGATTTTTCGTAACTGGTTCAATCAGTAGTTCCAAATCATCTGGATCCATTTGACCATCACCAGCCATGACTACACTTACGAATGGTTCGGATAATGACTTCAGCATTGCTTGGTGACCGGCATCAATTGCCGATCCTACGCCATTACCCTGAAGTTGGATCAACTCCAGATTTTTCAATTCTGTTGAATGTTTGTTGACAATTTGGGCGGTCATGTCTGAAGAACCATCATCAACTACGACAATACGGTCGACAAAATTTGGTAGGGTTGTTATGACTTTGGAAATAAAATCTTCCTCATTCTTCGCTGGAATGACAACACCTACATGCCATCCATTTCGCATATTTCTTCCACAGTGTCGGGGCTGATGAATATACTTATGGCTAATTGAATAATACTTTCAAACGAGATATTTCGATTCAAGTCGAACGCAGAGTATAAGTTCAACTGAATGTACAATTGTCTGTGCCTAGTGAACGATTACGACTAGTCTATGTCGGTCGCGACATTGAGTTGCGAATTATTTCTCTGCTGGTTAGAGCACAAGAAGTGGCTGAAGAGGTTATCTTGATAGACATGGGTTCCACTGACCGCACAGTAGATTTGGCTAATGAATTCGGTTGTCAAGTATTGAATTATTATGACGATGATTTAACCGCACCTAAGTTGGCTAAACTTATTGCTTCCTCAAGTATCGAACAAGACTACTCTAATCTGATCATATCCGTTACGAGTGATTGGAAACTCAGAGAATTACCGGTGGTAGTTAATAGGTCTAGGGAGAGCTGGGATATCTATTTGGCATTCAATAATTCAGTTGGTAATCAAGAACTCATAACAGAGGAATTGGTAATAGAATCTCTGGATATCGACCACTTATTTCTATCGACTAATGGACTTAACGAGTTAGCGAAGGCCAACTCTATGACTAGCATGCTGAATTTTCCTAAAGACCTCAGAGTAAGAGTAATTGAGTCGGTAGAAAAAATAAATATGCCACAAAGAGAGTCTCTCGCTACTGCTTCACGGTTTGCTCAAATGTTTTACTGGATGCTAGAAACCAAGCACCCATTATTTTTGTTTGGCATACCGGGTGTAGTCCTTTTCATTCTCGGATTCAGGTTATCAGGCAATGTTGTTGATACCTTCAATGAATTAAATTCGGTTTCTATTGGAGTTACTTTGACAACAATAGCGATGACCTTAGTTGGTCTGTTTGCTATGATGGTAGCACTGATTTTGTATATCATGGGCAAGCAAGTTGAGCAGATTCAATCGCAATATGGCCTAACGAATTATGATGACAAGATTGTTTAGAGGTAAGATTTGTGTCTAAATTTCGTTATTTGGTTTGTTTGGACATGGACCGCGTCTTGGTTGACCATTTGTCGACTTGGCAATATGTCTACGATAAATTAGGGATATCGAATGACGAATCATTTGAACTCTACAACAAAGGTTTGCTTGATGAATGGGATTGGATAAAATTGGATATCGCCTTAATCAAAAGTAGTCAAAGTAATGGCACAATCACAGATGAGAAGTTACGATCTCTGATGGAAGGTATGCCGATGATGAAAAACTGGCGATTGTTAATCAACGGATTGCTGGATGATGGAGCTAAAGTGGCCATAGTTTCAGGTGGTCTGCAACAGACGGCAAAAGATATAGCTGCCCAATTTCCTTCTAGCAAGCCTTGGTCTAGAAGGTGGGGTGGTATTGACCGTTTTACTGCTGGACGGTTTGGCGAAGGCTATGATTCTAAATTATCAGTATTTACCAATGGTTGGCTTAGAGGTAAAAGGAATTCAAACGGTAATTACGAGGTAGATGATTTCGGAAGATATCAGGTCCAAATGAATGGTAAAGGTGCAATAGTCAAGATGTTGCAACGTAGATATGGCATTTCGAAAGATAAAACCGCATCGGTCGGCGACTCAGCAGGTGATATCGGCATGTTTCAAGAATCAGCTCTGGCAATTTGCTTTAATCCATGGGATAAGAAGCCGCTCGAGTATTGTGATGAGGTAGTTGAGCAGAAGGACTTAGCCATTGTACTTGATAAAATAACAACTAAGTTCAGCAAATGATTTTGTAATATCTCGAACAGGGAATAATATGCCACCAGATGACTACGCATTCATTTCGTCTATTTGCCTAAATTGTGGTTTTATGCTCGGTGAATTTGTTCCCGGAATGGAATGTCCAATGTGCGGTGAACCTATTCTATGATTGTTCTTAGAATAGTTACATCTTCATTTTTTAGATACTGAATGACTTTTTCTATAGAATCCAATTCTAGGTCTTCAGGTGCAAAAACTCCACATTCGATTTGCGTAGACTCACTATTTGATTGATTGATTAGTTCTACTGCGCAGGCTGTGGTTACCAATCCTGTGGTTCTAGCCATTGAACTGTGTCCATCTTTACCGGTATCGACAATCTCCCATGTTACTTGATAGTCTGTGTATGATAAACAAATCTCCATCCAGGTGAATTCATGTCGAGTTTCATCAAATTTCCATGCTTCAATAAGTTGTGAATCGGACAAATGGTCTTTTTCTTGCGACCACTTTTTGATGTGGCCCGGCCACCTAACAGTGTACTCTCTCATGTTTTGTGCGTAGCCTGTGTTCAACAAACTTCTTAATCCGTCGGTAAGGAATGCTTCCATTTCACCAAAATTGTCAACGCTTATTCGGTGCAAGTCGCTCAATACTTCAACAGTAACGACCTCCCCCTCTTTGATTATTCTTGCTGGTCTAGTATATTCTTCAATCACATCAGATGGCGAGAATGGTGCCATGTAAGACCAACCTGAATCGGGTT
>DAWS01000052.1:6310-25067 GCA_002506025.1 Euryarchaeota archaeon UBA111
GTATTCTCGTTTGATAATCATGTTGGATAAACCGGGAGCGATACCAACATCCCAAACTAATCGAGACTTGTATTGCCTAGCCAAAGAATCATGTACGGAAGGTTCCGTTTCGGTGAATGCTAAATCAATAATGTGGATACCTAATTTTATCAGTATGGGACGTAAATTTTCACCGATGCCACCGGGTAATAAGTTTAGAATTACCTTCGCCTTAGGAAGGCTGTCCACGATTGTGAAAATATCTCCTTCCTGATAGGATGTTTTCGGATTACTTTTAATCGATTTAGGTATCTGTAAGTCTACAACGTGAACATCGTAACCTTGTTCGCACAATTTTGTTACAACAAATTTGCCGACAAGGCCACAACCCAAAGCAATGACGTCGGTCATAAGATCACTCATGGCGTAACTCTTCGTGAATCTCGTGGGAATGGAATTACTTCTCTTATGTGTTCAGCCCCGCTCAACCAGGAACAAACTCTGTCTACTCCTAAGCCGAAACCGCCGTGTGGAACCCCACCATAAGTGCGCGTGTCGATGTAAAATTGATACGGTTCTCGTGGTGTCCCTTCCTCGTCAATTCTGGCAAGAATCTCCGCTTCAGACCAAGTTCTCTCCCCACCACCAATGATTTCTCCGTAACCTTCCGGTGCCAGTAAATCGTGACATAGCACATACTTTTCATCATCGGGGTCAACTCGATGATAGAACGGTTTGGCAATCTTCGGGTAGTGGGTGAGAAAATGAGGAACATCAAAGTCTTGGGTAAGGACCTTTTCTTTGGAATAGTCTAGGTCTTGCCCCCATTCAATCTCCACACCCATGCCTTGTAGGGTGTCTACCGCCTCATCGTATCGCATTCTTGGATAAGCGGAATCGGCATATCTTGCGATAGTTTCCAAATCCCTTCCGAGTGATTCCAATTCCTCACTTCTTTCGTCTAATAGTGTTGCAGCAATCTTTCTTACCACTCCTTCACCATATGACATAATCTCATTATTATCAGCCCATGCCACCTCCATCTCTGCATGCCAAAATTCGGTTAGATGTCGCCTAGTTCTGGATTTTTCCGCTCTAAATGATGGTGCTATAGTGTATAACCTTTCCAACGCCGGCATAGCAGCTTCTGCGTATAATTGCCATGACTGAGTAAGGTAGGCTTTACGACCAAAATATGGAACTTCGAACAGTGTTGATCCACCTTCTACCGCACCGGCGACAAAGTTTGGTGCTTGGTATTCCAGAAAATCTAAGTCACGGAAATAGGAATGTATTGCGCCAAATACAGAACTGCGTAACTTTAGCATTGTCGTCATCCTAGTCGTTCTCAGGTAGAGGTGACGATTGTCAAGTAAAAACTCAGTTTCTCCACCATCTGCAGCAACCATCGCAGATTCAGTTATTGGAAACGGTGTGTCAGGATTTACTGGACCGACAATTTCCACATCTTGGACAATAATTTCATAGCCGCCATCTGCTCTTTCATCTGGATTTGCTAGTCCATGGATGATTAACGATGATTCTATTAACGCTGACTTAACATTCTCGAAGCACTCTTCGCCAACGGCGTCCTTCTTAGCAACACATTGAATTGACCCAGTAGAATCTCTTAGTACTACAAACCGTATCTTATTGGAACCTCTAGAGCGCTTAATCCAACCTTTTAATTCTACTTTCTGGCCGTCATGTTTGCCTTCTAAGATATCTGAAATCCAAGTGGTCTTCATTGCGTCACCAACAACTCCTAGAAGCACCTATAATTGAAATGTCGCTTAATTTCTTACCCCCGTAAATCAACAAAATTTTGTCTATGTGATGGAAAACCTCAAACTAAGCATTTGAAACTGGAATTTTATGCCCAAAGTAGCCGTCTATGCTATCGGTGGAAATGCCTTGCAAAATCCATCGTCCGCTAATTCAACTGATTCGGCAGAAGTATTAGCTAAAGTGATGAGTGATGTAATAGATTTGCTAGAATCTGGGTGGGGGGTTATACTTACTCACGGTAATGGTCCTCAGGTTGGTCACCTGATGCAACTAGATGGTGAACTGAGTCACACAATGGATGAATGGGTGTCGGCAACCCAAGGAATGATTGGTCACTCTTTGGCGTTACACTTAGACTCAATTTTATTGAAACGTAGACGCCCGGAGCGAACTGCATGCATTATCACCCGGGTTGAGGTCGATCCTCGAGACCAAGGTTTTACTCTGCCAACCAAGCCCGTAGGTCCTATTTTGTCAGATAAAATGGTTATGACTGCTGATTGGGATATCGCTGAGACGGTTAACGGGCCACGTCGGGTAGTCGCTAGCCCTATGCCGATGAGTGTTCTCGATATTGAGGTTATCAGAAAACTTGTCGAGTTGCGTGCTGTGGTAATTTGCGGTGGCGGTGGCGGAATACCGGTGATTAGAAATTCAGACTATTACACGGGAATACCCGCAGTGATAGATAAGGATAGGTTATCCGCATTAATTGCCATAAAAATGAACGCTGATGCACTAATAATATCAACATCAGTAGACTCAGTAAAAACCAAATTTGGAACAGAACAGGAGATTTCACACAGAGAACTAACCCTAGATGAATGTGAGAAATTCATGGCTGATGGAGAATTTCCCAGTGGTTCTATGGGGCCAAAAATCGGTAGTCTGATGGAAGCGACTCTTCACAACCCTTCACTGACAGCCATATTGTGTCAGCCCGGTGACGCCCTCAAAGCACTCAGAGCAGAGGCGGGGACAAAAATTGTTGTAAAATAATACCACATATTGATAAGTTGAAGCCGCTTGGTGTGTGACATGAACAGAATAGAAGCCAGTGCACACTGCGATGGACCCTGTGGTGTCTATGACCCTGCAAGCGCTCGAGTCGCTGCTGAAGCAGTACAATCAATGACCAAGAAAATGATCTCATTAGCTGAAAATCACTCCGCTGACAGCGGTTCAGCGGCATACCACAATACCATGAGCAGATACGCATCCATCAAGGAAGAAGAAGCGCAAAAGTGCAAGAAAGAACTCCTTGTTCTGTGGACCGACTTTTTCAAACCAATCCATCTTGAGACACATCCAGACCTCCATGATACATTCTGGCAAGCTGCCAAACTATGCAGTGCTTGTAAGGTCGAAGTTTCGGCGCAACATGCGCAAGAATTGATGGATGCCGTTGAAAAAATACACCACATTTTCTGGTCCGCTAAAGGAAGAGAAGTTCCCTGGATTAGAGCAAGCTGATGTTATGGAAAAACTGCATGTAACCATTCGTGGTACAAGTATGCTGCCATCATTGAAAGATGGTCAAGATATAATCTGCACAGTGTATTGCGGGCAGGAAATTTCAGTTGGACAAGTTGTGATCTTCACTCATCCGTTTGACAACAATATCACTGCGGCAAAGCGAGTCAAAATTGTCGATGAAGACAGATTATTCGTCGAAGGAGATAATCCAGATCCGCTATCTAGTGATGATTCTCATAACTTTGGCTACATCGAAATCTCATCAGTTATCGCTGTGGCTGATTAGCGGGCCTGACGGGGTTCGAACCCGCGACCGACGGATTAAGAGTCCGTCGCTCTACCTGACTAAGCTACAGGCCCAATATGGCCTGAGACATGATGTATTTAATCATTGATTGAATAACGATGTTAAGTTAGTCTACCCATTGGGTTAGTCAATATTTCAACACCCGAGTCACTTGCTAAGACAACAACATCACACATTTCGTTAAACAATCCAACTTGCACAACACCGGCTATTTTCAGAATCTCACCCTCTAACCTAACAGGGTCGTCAATTGTGGGGCCGCAGTGGGCATCAGCAATGTAATTGCCATTATCGGTTATGACAGGGTTATCTCCGGACATTCGGCAATTTACCCTACAATCCAATAAGTTCCCAAGTTGTTTTATTGTTGACTGGTGAGCAAACGGGGTTATTTCTATCGGTAACGGAAATGCGCCCAAGACATCAACCATTTTTCGGTCATCAGCGACGACGACCATCGCTAGAGATTCCTGAGCAACGATTTTTTCACGTAGTAAGGCTGCGCCACCGCCTTTAATCAGGTTGAAATTTCCATCAACCTCATCAGCACCATCAATCACGATATCCAAATGACTACACTCAGATAGTTCCAACAACGGAATGCCAACTTTCTGTGCCAATTTTTCGGTGGCTAACGAGGTTGGAACTCCAACTATTTCTAAGCCCTCATCATGAATTCTTCTTCCGAGTTCAATCACTGTATGTTTTACCGTAGATCCAGTACCCAAGCCAACTTTCATCCCATTTTTGACATACATACACGCCTCAATCCCAGCCTGCTGCTTGAGCATTTCAACTCGGTCCATGTTCTAATGTTATTTCCTGCGGCTATTGAGTATTGTGCTTAACATATCAGTCATCCGCTTGGTAAAAGGTTTTGACCTTTGATAACCTGTGAGTAAATATGGGGAGGAGCGGTAGCAGGCAAGGATTGGCAATATTTCTGTTGTTATTATTCGCTATATCTACCCAGAGTTACTATTTTTCCAACTCCGAATCAAATCTAGCTACAGATAATCAACATGTTTCAGAGGTTCTTGGCCAAGAGGAAAAGATAGCTATTGGTTCCTATCCATACGGTGCAGTCGAGAAAGTGAAAATATCGATTCCTGATGGACAAGTAGTCCAATCTATGAATCTTGATGTGAAGGCCGCAGACCTAGCAACGTCCACAGCTTATTCCTTTACCGATAGCATTGATTTCTCACGTTCATCAACATACTCAGGTGTAGATGTAAATTCCTCATCGCTTTCATTACTACCACAGGAATGGTCCTGGGATTTTGAATCTGGCAGTTTTGGACCGGAGTGGACACTGGGTGGAACCAGTAACTGGTATGTTCAATCAACCACTGCGATATCCGGCAGCCAGACCGCTCAGGCTGGAGTGATTAGTGCCAATCAACTGACTGCATTAACTCTTGATGTTTCGACAATTCCTGCAGGTTCGGGAACTTTCCGTTATCAAGTTTCATCCGAGGGCGGCTTTGATTACCTTGTATTTTGTATAGATAATCCGGGCTGTAGTCGAACAACAGGTTTCAATCAACGTTGGGCTGGAATAACCAGTGGCACTCACACATTTAACATCCCTGCGACTGCGCAAACCCTTACTTGGAAGTATACCAAAGATGGCAGCGTTAACTCCGGTCAGGATACTGCTTGGATAGATGACATAATCATCACACCAACTGGTGGCGCAGGTAATGGCGAAGGTTCGTGGACCTCACCTGCCTTTGGACCACAACTCTCTGGGCAAGGCGAACCTAGACCATATGGTATGATGTACTTGGATGCATATATACCTCCAGATGCCGACTTTGAGTGGTCATTATTGGACGCTGCTACTGGTTTGCCAATCCCTGGTTTTGAAGGCCTTACTGAGGTTATGTTAGACCTTGGTGTAATAGACTGGTTGTCATTCCCGTTAATCAAAATTCAGATTGACATGGCCACCACCACAGGATCTTTACCAATAGTTCACGGGATTCATTTTGATGGATTATTACATGATGATTTTGACTCAAACCCATCACTCTATGGTTGGACACTTAGTGGTGTTGGCTGGGGTGCTGGTTCAGTATCTGGGACTGGAACAATGGAAAGCCCTGAGTATTACATAAGAAGTGGCTTCGTCGGAGTAAAATCAAACTCATATCTTAATGGCTCGGGCAGACTTGAATATTCACTAGACTCGGGACAGACTTGGAGTATTTTACCAAATAACAACCTGCAATCTATGGCTGAGCCACAATTCTCTATCATGTTTCGAGCAACCTCTACAGGTGGTAATTGGGTTTTTGATAAAATAGCTGTTGAAATGATAAGAACCAGCGTAGTTGACGGACTTGAACTTGATATTGGGTTAGATGGAATTAGCGACTGGACGATGGATAGAACGGGTATCGGCCGACTAGGCATTCAGGATTCGCTATCTGATGACTCATTGTGGTCGAGCCAACAAAGTAGCGCATCATCTCCGGCAGAATTCTCAGTCTACTTGCCAACAAAAGGTGTCGATAAGATAGAATTTGCAGTGGCTAGCCCTAGCAGTAACTTTGTCAATCCATATCTAACTGTATCCCATAATAACCAAGATATTCTCACCAGTTCGCTAACGGACTTCTCTGAAGTTACCACAGTAAGGCTTACTCCATCGCAAATTAGTAGTATAAACAGTGCAATATCTCAATCGATATCTGGAGTAAATCTCAATGGATTGCAATTTGCTGAGGTGAAACTAAAAATTGGTTCTTCATCCACAACCTCGACGGTTGATTTCGGCGGATTTATGGCAACCTATGACTCAGAGGTAAACCTAGATTTTATTGGTTCTGATGGACTAATAATTGGTTTAAACAGCGTTTTACCAAACTCACCGCTAGTTAATGGCTATCGCGAAGTGTCAATTCCTGTCAGAATGAAAAGTACTGGCGCCATTCGAATGACTATCAATACGGTCAATACTGCGCCTTCAGTGAACCCCATATCGATGCAAGTTAGCAATGTATCAGACACCTTCACTCCGTCAATGAATTGGATTGACGTTACGAGTTCATTTGATTTCTCTACGGTTGGGGTAACCAACCCAGAAAATTTCGTCAAAGGTGGTTCTTGGTTAGTAGATTTCAATCTAATTGGTGAAAATAATGTTGCTCAACTAAGGTGTAGCACTGTAACGTTACCAATTGTGGGTAATGGTGTAAATAATTGCGTCCAAAACGGCATTCCACTAATTTGGTCGGATTTAGGAACGAATGGTGGTATTACCATGTCAGGCACATCAAGTACACTTGAATTCCATCATCGCTTCAAGTTCCCAGTCGAATGGGATGATGAAGAATTTTTACTCGCCTCGGTTAATATGGTTTCACAAAATGGACCAATGTTGTCTGTCAGTAAATCATTTGGTCTGGGTAATTCACAAGGTGTTGAGAATGATATCTCGCTAAAAAGTTGGACCATAATTGGCTCAAACGGCATTCCATCAGACAATCAGTTCCCGTATCTACAGAGCCAAAGAGGGGAACCAGTTGTGGTTCAAACCCATCTTGGATTTGAAGGCAATGAAGGGACCTCACCAAGGACCGGTCATGCACTCGTTAGATTACTAGTAAACGGAAACGAATATGGCTCAACGTCGATAATTAACGAAGGTGTTGCGTCAATCCCATGGGTTACACCAATTGTTGGAGAAACAGTCCAGTTGGAAATCGACATACAACCTCTGAGGGGGCAGTCAGTGTCATATGAAGTTCCCAACGATTTATTGTTCCGCTATGATGCAGTTAATCCACAATTACTATCGATGAATATTGACGAATTTGATCATTTTCAATCTAGCCCATCGACAATGCTTGAGTTCACAATAACTGACCGTCCTCTACTGCCAACCCAATCACAAATAGTGCTGTGGCATTCTTGGGAGCACGATTTTAATCAAAACGGTCAGGCGGACTTTTCAGAACTTGTCAAATACGAATTAAATCAACCTGCAGACCTATCACAATTAGAGGGTGTTTACAGTTACGAACTGGACTCTTCCACGGCTCCTGATGGTGCTTATGTTCAGGGTTGGCTCGAAGTCGCAGATTCAGCGGGGAATGTCTTGACAGAGTCAGGAAATATGTCCCATCCTTTGTTCAATCTGCTAATTAGCAGTGATGGGTCTCCGCAACTTGGCTACTCAGAATTGACCTGGGATTACGGTTTCCTTCCGTGGCTACATCCGGGTGAGTCAATCGATTTGAGTATCCCAGTTTGGGATAAAAATGGGATTACAGATATAACAGAAATAGAGCTTGATTTGTCAATCAATCAACCGGACTCATCAACAATATTTTGGAATCGTCAAACAAACATTTGCTCCAGTTCTACACTATATATTCAGATTAATAGTTGTGAAATGGTTGGTGACAGTGGCTCACAACTGTTTACTAATTCTGGCCAATTTGTCATCGATTTCGAATTGAAGTGGGGTTTCGACCCTGATGATAGCATTATCAGAACACCTTCATTAAAACTCATTGATTTAAACAAACAATCCACTACCATCGAACTTGCAGATCTAAATTGGCGATACTCAGGTGAGATGGAGATAGATCGTCAATCCCTATCATATACGACAACTGGGAACAACGATTCAAATACCGGGTCTTGGGTAAAAGCAAGAGAAGATATTGCAATTAGTGGTGCCATAAAATGGGTCAAAACCCAGCGCTCCGTAATGCAGGACTTAGAATTACTATTCACCCTAGGACTGAACCAAGCACCGGTCAATTATCAGCAAGGATTGTTCAATGGTAGCATAATATCCCCGGCCAATCCAGGAAATTATCCAGTAGATATAACTCTGAAGAATCCTCCAAATGGTGCATCGATAATAGAGCCTAACTCTCCGTTACTTTGGTTCATTGTTGATGACGAGGAGCCATCGATAAAGAGTATTGATTATCCACAAGCAGGACAAATTATCAATGAGGTTGAATGGGCATCTCTCGAGTTATTAATGACATTGAATGAAAATAGTTTCTTGGACCAGAACTCAATGAACCTAAAGTGGGAAGTGCATCCCTCAGGATTTGGCTTTGCTTCCTCAAGTATCGCCAACGGTTCAGGATTAATTTCGTTATTAGGGGGCATGCCATTTGGAGATTCTATCACCGGATCATATGAGATTAATCTTGATTCAGTCATACCTGAAGAGTTACGGACAACAGCACTTGAGTTGCGCATTTGGGTTAGTGGTAGTGATATGGCGGGTAATTCATTCGGTTCAGTATCTGATGAGGTTTACACACCATTCGCTGTTTGGCAGTTGGAACAGCAGTTGCCAGAATACGCACTAAATCAACCTTCAATATCCTATATAGGTGGGCTCGAGGTTGGTAAAGCCATTGATTTGTCAGTAATCATCCAAAATATCGGCAAGTCTGATGGTGATGCTGAATTACGCGTTGAGCGTGTTGAAAGTAATGGCGCCAGAACCATAATTCATTCACAACAAGTGAAAGTCAATTCTGGAGGAAATGGAGTATTCAATCATCGTTGGACCCCAGATAGGGATGGTTCGATGTGGATTGAATTCATCATCATCGGAGGACCAACTGCTCAAACCGACACATTCTATGTAGAAGATGGGGAATCAGATGGTTTCCTTGGTGGTCTAGCTGAAATAAATCCAGTTTTGTTAATTGTCATATTTTTATTAGCAGTCTCTCTTGTCGCAGTACTGATATTTGGTTTGAGAAAACCCAAACCGCCACAACATCAACGGTTGCCTGCAAACAAGAATTACCAAGTGGCTAATCGCCAAATCAGACCGAATCAAAATCACCAATATGCTCAACAGCAAGCCCCTTATTCACCGGGTGATAATCCATACAAATGACCTTAGAAGACTCTAAATGGAGAACATATTCACGGTAAACTGAGGGAGTAGGAGGACTGCTGACAGAGCTCGACTCTGAGGAAAGTCCCCTCTCCGAAGCGCATGTGCCTCACAGAAGAGAGAAACTAGAGATGGTTAGGTCGATGCAATAGAAACGAACGATTTAGGGGTTGCACAATGATGTTGAAAGACAGAGATTTCCCTAATGTCGATGAAACGAGCAGCCGCACAGGAGCAAGTCCAAGCAGTTCCATTGAGATTGCGCGTCTAGGAACAGGTAGGATGCTAAGTTGAATGCAGTCACCGCAAGGTAACAGAAAGGGGCTTACTCCCTACTCCCTCGCTAATCTTCTAACACCGCATCGAGCGGTTTCATTGAGATTGGCGAAGCAAGAGCGATTCCCTCACCATAATCAACCCAGTATGGTTCACCTTTAATGGCTGATTTAGTAACTTTTTCCGATGTTATTACTGCTGGCATTAGGAATGTGCTGGTGATAAATGCAAAGATAATCAACAAGCACATAATCATGAAGAAGTTTTCTAAACCTGGGAATGTGACCAGGAACCCTGCACCAATACCGCTGACTGTTGTTATAGTAGTCTCAAAAATCGTTTGACCGGTTTCTTCGATTGAGTTGGCAATTCCGACAGGCGTCTCACCCTCTTCTTGGATACGGTGCATGACGTGAATAGCATCATCAACCCCAATACCGAAGACAATGGTTCCAATCATGGCAGTGAAGATATTTACATTGACATCAGGACTATTCATCAATAGAGGTTGCCAGAGTATTACCACCGCCACGGGTACCATGGTGATTACGCCCAATCGGAATGATCTGAATACGATTGCAAGCACGAATGTCAAAATAATCATAGTTACTATAGTGGTCAAATTTTGGGAGTCGTGAATTCCCTCGTTGATATCGAGTGACACCGGTAGTCCACCAGTTAGAATGGATGAATCAGTCCCTTCTAACCCTGTATCCTCGACTAACATATCATCGATTTGGTCGCGCAGTACTGATGCTGCGTTGAGATTCATGTATGGTTGAGTAACGTATACTATTCCTTTAGTGCCTTCCTTGTTGAGTAGCATTGATTTGACTTCGTAACTTAGTGTATCAAAAACGACATTGACCATGTCTTTTCTTAGCTGTTCCCGGCCTCCCTCACCGCTCGCATCCAAGAGCAGCCAAGCATGACATTCTACAGGATCGTTAGATTCCCAGCAAGGCTCGTGTAAGAGATCCCAAAGACTTCCTTGATAAAGTGCAACATCATCATTAAGGCCAATCGTTACAGGAATCGCTCGTAAAAATGTGATAATGCTTGTTGTGTTGGTTCTTTCAACCTCACCGATTCTTTGTTCTAATCCATCAATCACATCAAGGACCGGTAAATCTCTAATTCTGTCTGTATTGTTGTCATTTGGGCGGTCCTCTGCGCTAAATATGAACAATGATGTTTGACCGCCGCTAAAATACTCTGAGTATTCGGCGAGTGAATTTAGAGAATCTATACCATCAGGAGCCTCAGATGAACCAGTTATCGGCTCATTCATAGAATCAAGGTTAACTATTCCGTAGAATGTAATCGAACCAAATATGATGACAATAGGTAAGAAAGCTTTCACGGGGAACTTTCCGATGTTCTTCCACATGGTGGGGTTAGTTCGTTTGTTATAGCGCAACATCCAAGCAATTGTCGGTACGAGTATGATACTGAATACTAGCGTTGATGCAATACCAAGAACCAGGGTAACACCTACCGACCTTATTGGAGCGACTGTGACTATTTGTGGAGCAATCAAAACAGAGAATCCTATCACTGTAGTCACCGCTGATAGAAATACTGCGACTCCAGTCGAGCTGGCCATTTCTAATACGCACTTTTTGTAAAAATCCATATCCCACAGATCGGGGACTTTCAATTCCTTTTCACCCCGCTTTTTTCTTCTGATATTCTCCTCCTGCATCCTTTGGAGTTCTTTTCTTCGAACTTCTTCAATTCTATTTACCATGTGCAGAGCATAATCAACTCCCAAACCAATCAAAATTGGGAATGTCGCAACAATCATCGGTGTTAGAGTGATATCCAAAATCACTGATGAACCAAAGGTGAATGCTAGCGCCATTACTATTGGTGTTCCTGTTATTGCTACCACTTTCAGAGACCTGTGAAGAGTAGTAATAATCAGCACAGTAAACAGAATTGACCAAGGTAGAATCATGAGTAGGTCCTCATAGATGGCGTCTGAAATATCTTCGAGTACCTTGGTTAATCCAGTAACAGTCATCACTGTTATCTCAGATTCAGGTCGATTATCAACGACCCTTTCGAAGTGTGCTAACAATTCTTCAAAATTATTGAAATCGTCGATGACCTCAAAATTTTGGTTCATCCCAACAATTATCGCTGTTGTGTCCCAAATACCATCATTATTTGTGTCTTTAATTAGCGTATCAAAACTTCCATTCGATTGTTCAATTATAGTGTCAATTCTTTCTTGCTCAGGTATGGCATATTCGCCACCTCCGGGGAGATTTGAGCACCATTCCTCATCCACAAGAAGAACTCTGGTTGCAACTCCGTGCTCACACATCGAGTTGTTGAACCGACCATCGGCTGAGTTAATTTCCTTTATCACCTGTGCGGGAGAAATAATCCAGAGCACGCCGTCGTTTTCACCGTGGTCGTCTTTATCGTAATCTATACCACGGCTTATTGAGTCGCCGTCAACATTATTGTCATCTCCTTCAACCCAACTTATCACATCGAGTATTGCCTTATCCGTGATATTAGCGTCACTCGACATATCAAATGCATTCTCGGTTCGAATGTAAATTACCGTGATGTCAGTTGACCATTCTTCGCGCACCTCGAGTAATAGGTCGGTTGATGGTGCTCCATCAGGTAGAAAAATTTCTACATCATCATCAATTTGTGATTGGAAATCCATTCCTTGCTGAGCGAAAAAAGCCGAGATAATAATCAGAAGTATGACGACAGTGGCCGGTGATGTCAAAACGTTGCTATACATGTTGTCTAAGGACTGCATCGATTTCTCTGAGACTGCCCGTTTTGCTGTTTGATACTTTTCTTTGACAATATCGAGCGGGCCTTCTTTCAAAGACGATGACTCGCTCATGGTTAACGCATTTGTGTGAGGGATTTGAACAATCCTGTTTCAGGATTACCACACCAGACAGTTAATCAGTTTCAATCCAAGCCGAATTCGCGGATTATTAGGTGTCTCAAGAAGCCTCTAGCAGATTGTAAAACTAGACCGGTAGCCATCAAAGCAAGACCTAGAACTCCAATCCAAACTGCTGAGAGGCCTGGTCCGATGTAGCTATCGATCTGTCCAGTTACATTTTGAGCTAGATTTAATCCCATAGCAGCTCCAGCCGCAAATAATCCAAGCCCAGGTATCCCAAGGACGAATATCGGTTTTTTGTGCGATAGCGAGATTAGAGCCCACGATAGCACGGTAAAGCCGTGGGAAACTGCCGTGAAATTCGAACCTTTAGGGACATCATATCTGACCATCGTCGGAACCTCAGATATTTTCAGTTGCTTTTCATGTGCATCCTCTAGCATTTCAAGCGACAACTCCATACCTTCGCTATCGAACCTTAGCAACTCTAATGCTCGTTTTGAAAAAGCTCTAAATCCCGACTGAGTGTCTTTGATTGAGATATCCCTTGACATATTACTGGCGGCGGTTATCACTTTGATACCTAACCTTCGATATGCAGGCATGTCTGTTCCACCACCCCCATCAATAAATCTAGAACCAATTACGAAATCTTCCTTGCCGTCTATTATTGGCTTGAGTAATTTCGGAATATCGCTAGCCTCATGTTGTCCATCGCTGTCAAGAACCACTAGTGCATCCGCAGACATTTCCTTGGCTTTACTAAATAATGACTTCAATGCTCCACCATACCCACGGTTAATTCGATGACGAACAACTATTGCTCCGCACGACTCAGCTATGCGGGCACTAGAGTCCGAAGATCCGTCATCTACGCATATTACTGCATCTACGTGCTTCAATGCCATAGTAACGACTGTGCCGATGGTTTCTTCTTCGTTATACATCGGCATGCCTGCAACGATTAGCGGCTCGAGGCCGTTGCGTGAACACCCATCTTTCACACAATGTCGTATGTCTGAGACTATATATGGGTATTGATATTATTAAGAAATTCACTAAATTTATCTGGTTAAATCCGAGAACTTAATCAGACATTAAGCACTAAGGCTGGGTAGATAATTCAACACTCTTGAACCATGCAAACTAAGGCTCTTTACAAATCAACTCAATCAGTAATTTGACTGATAGTAGTGACAACTCTCTCACCAATTAGCACTTTGTTCAAGGCATTTAGAGAGATAACTAACGGTACATATTCTTGTCCATCGCTAGTCACATAGGTATTACAGTCAGCAAAAGCATCACTGTTTATCGATACTTTAATTGCACCACCAGCGTTACTTTTTCTGACGTAACCAACCAAGTTACTTTTGTTCTCAAGCTCTTCTATATTTTCGGGTTTACTATTCTTTGCCATATTAAAACTCCACTGCATTTGCAGCAAAGTTTCCGATTTTATTCTACGTTTATCAAACTAAAGGCGTTAACCACTCGGCTTATACGGATGCTATTGATGGATTGACTATGCGAGCCTTGGTAACAGGTGGAGCGGGATTCATTGGTTCCCACCTGGTTGACGAGTTAGTAGATGCAGGTTATAGCGTAAAGATAATTGATAATTTGTCTAGTGGAAATTTAGCTCTGGTGAATCATCAGATTGCTGCCGGCAATGCAGAGTTTATTGAAGGTGACATAACATCCATTGATGACGTTCTCCAAGCAACAAAGGAAGTAGACGTAGTTTTTCACATGGCAGCAAATCCTGATATCAGATTGGGAACGCAGGTAACTGATACCGATTTGAAGCAGGGAACAATTGCCACATACAATATACTGGAAGCAATGAGAATTAACAATGTTAACAAAATTGTTTTTGCATCATCATCAGTTGTTTACGGTGAAGATGCACCAATGCCAACACCTGAAAGTTTTGGACCTTGTTTGCCTATATCTCTATACGGTGCAAGCAAGGTTGGGTCTGAGGGATTGATTACCAGTTGGGTTGGGACATTTGATTTCCAAGCGTGGATATTTCGGTTTGCTAACATCATCGGTAATCGAGGGACTCACGGAGTAATTTTCGATTTTATTCACAAATTAAAGCGGGATAACACGCGCCTCGAAGTGTTAGGCAATGGCTTACAGGAAAAATCATACATGGAGGTAAAAGACTGTGTCAGAGGAATGATGCATATCTTCAATACCTCAACATCCCCAATAAATCTATACAATCTTGGTAGCCATGATACATGCTCAGTTAGGAGGATTGCAGAAATTGTTGTTGAGGAAACAGGTTGTAGAGATGCAACCATTGAATACACAGGTGGTGACAGAGGCTGGGCAGGAGATATACCTAGAGCGATGCTCAGTATTGAAAAAATGCTTTCAACAGGATATGATGTCAAGTACAACAGCGAAGCGGCCGTGCGTCATACGACTAAGTGCTTAATCGAAGAAATTGGAATGTGAAAACATGAAAGGAAATTTGCGAAGAGATGACAATGCAGGAGTAGTTGGTAATGCAGCTTTATCGGTTGCTTCCCTGTTTTTTATTGCGATTATGATCATTGCGTTTACCGCCAACCCGGTTGCCATTGGGACGGATGTGGGAGAACGGGCTCCAGATGTTGAGGGAAAAGCATACAACGGCACCTCTTGGGTTGAATTTGATTTTGAGAGTTACTTTGACACTGAGTGGGAAGAAGGTAATAAATCCGGACAATGGGTTGCTATAATTTTCATGGATACTGATTGCCCATATTGTCAACAATCTGCTAGTAGCCAATCACAATGGGCCAGTACATACAGCAGTAATAACCCAAATTGGAATGGTCCGCATGTAAATTTCATTGCATCAGCAACTGAACTCGACATTCAAGGACACGAATCCGACCGGGCGGAAATTCAAGAATTTAGGTCCGACTATAACCATAACTTCCCCTATGTTGACGATATAGATCAAGATAACATGAAGGAATGGGGGATTCCAGGAACGCCTAATTACTTCCTGATCCAACCAGATGGCATTATTGCGTGGGTATCTGATAACTCCAATGAGGACTTGGAGGATGCCATACTCCGCCTCACTCCGCAGGACGGTGCCTAATTTGCTAGATAATCTACTTGTAGCCGCTTATCTCTTGCCAACCTTATTTGGATTGATTCTTGTATTGCCTTTTGGTAAATCAATAGGAGACAAACTCGCTGGCCGATTCGAAATCATGGGAACAGAACGTGGAAGAATTACTGCTGGCTTGCAGATTATCACTTTCTTCGGTTTTGCGGTGTCCGCTCAAACCTTTTGGATATCCTCAAAGATTAGCGAAGGTGGCGACTTTTGTTCATCCTCTGCAGTATTCAACTGTGATGATTTGATTGGAAATAATGATTTGAACGTTGACCCGGTTTTTGGATTATCATGGGGCATGATTGGTATGGTAATCTTTGCCTTACTATTGTTTATGGTCTTAGTTCTCAAAAATGAGCCAAATGGAGAATATACTGAGCGATTCTTAAACTTCGGTTCTATGATTACTGCGGCAGGAATTCTTGTAATTATGTTGTTGATTTCATATGAAATACAAGAAGGGAAAATTTGCTTGTATTGTACAACTGCCCACATTGCTAACGTATCTGCATTAGCGGGATTTTTACGCTTAAGAAAACTACACGAGGATAAAAGTCTGTGGAAAGCCAAACCGAACAAGGATTAGGTGGTAATTTGATTAGTGAAACAAAGATTTGGTCTATAATCACCGTGTTGGCACTCTCAACCTTGTTGGTGTTAGTATCACAAGAACTTGGCGCTAAGTCTGATTCAAGTAATAGTGATTCAAACGACTTTATCGCTTTAGAAAGCACTGCTGATACACCGGATCCATTGTCCAAAGAATGTGTCGATCATTCAGGACTGGGTAGACATGATCATTCGATGTTAGCAATATACATCAACGGTGAGCAACGGGAAATTCCAACCAACCTCGGAATTAATACTGAGATCTGTAATCAGGAGGGAGGCAACATGCACACAGTCCACACTCATGATGCGAGTGGAAGACTTCACATAGAGACTGCAGCAGATGTCGACATGCCTCTAGGAGTATTTTTTGATATATGGGGGGTCCACTTTAATGAAACAGGAATCTTTGATTACCGAGTCAGTAATACTCATGAATTGATAATGACCATTGATGGTGTAACAAACAATCAGTTTGACGATTATCTATTAGTCGATGGGAAGGAAATTACCATAATATTCCAAGCACGAAGTTAGGGCACAAATATTCCTTCAAACAGATCATCATTTGAGTCGTTTCCTGTTTCTTTCATCTTAACAACGGTGATATCGATTCTATCTGTCGAACTGTAAGCCCTTCTTACCTCGTGAAGTAAACTTCTCTGCGCTTCCTCAATATCCTCACCATACAGAATGGTCATGTGGTGATATTTCTGCTCATTGACAATTGCGATGTATTCTACATACCATTCCTTCATCTGTCCCTCGCTTTCCCAAGCAACTTCGTCCCATGATTCCTCCATGATATACAATTGTCGTGGTAGGTTATCAACTATTTCCTTTCTTGTTCGTATTATTTACCGTTTTACGGTCAATTCATGACCCTTTTCGGTTTTTTACCGCATTAAATTTGTCATATGCTACCCATATTATGCCAATTAATCCTAAAGAGAAAAACACTACAGGCATAATATTCACCTGGCTTTGAATCTGTATATCTCGAAATGCAAATTCTACTAAACCCAAGGTTTTAGCAGCGTCTGAGTTTTCTGTTAAGCTCGATTCAGTGGCTTCATGAATCAATACGATGCTGAATTTTCCATCATGGGAAAAGGTAACGGAAAAATCACTAGAACATAAGGTCCCCGATGCTTGGGTAAATCCAGTATTATTGATGGTGTTATTTGCAAGTTTACACGATGCAGTCGCGGTAACAACCCTATCCCTAGTTGCTTCTCCAGGATTAATGTAGCCCTCAGGAACTGGTAGATCATGAGTCATCATCATAAAGGTGAGTTGTGTTTCATAATCAGCACTAATCAGTGATAGGTTCTCGATTTTAGCAGTGTAGTTGTCGCCAAATTTACTAACGCTGAAGGAGAGTTGGCTGGTTTCTTGTCGATTAGTTTCTTCCTTCAGGATGTCCTTCTGAACGTCTGGCCATGAGTCTGGGCCAATTCGTAACAAACCACTCTCAACCACAAAAGTTGGTGTTGAACCAATTTGAGGGTTAATCAGACGCATACGATCGATTCGCTCCTTGGCAGCCTCGGGTTGGAATGCATCATCACCGTCCGTTGGATGATAAGTCACTATGGTTATTCTCGAGCCATGAGCATCTGCTACTTGCTGCAGATAAGGGTCTATCTCTGCACAACTCACGCACCATGTCGTGCTTAATTCCTCGACGATGATAGTTCTTCCACCTTCAACTATTATGTCGCTGTCCCATCCTTTAGAGTAATCTCTCACTTCTGCGTTGGACACTGGTAATAGTAATATTATGATTATGAAACTACAAGCAACACGAATCACGGTGGAATGACAGACACCCATGTTGCCCATGACCTTCACTAGTCTATGCAAAACTTCCACCTCTTTGATTATATGGCTTTTAGAGGCTAACTTCATTTGTATGATAATCAGCCGGTGGTCTGAGGACAATCTATGGCAGACCACTGGATTGAAAATCACAAGCGTGATTCATGGCGCCGTCAGGCCAAGTCTAGCGGTTATAGAGCGCGTTCTGCATTCAAACTTTTGCAAATACAGGATAAATTCAAACTGATAAGGGAAGATGATGTAGTGCTTGATGTGGGTTGTCATCCAGGCGGTTGGTCACAGGTTGCGGTCGAATTAGTTGGGGATGGTGGAAAGGTAATCGGTGTTGATTTGGAACCATGCCAACCGGTCGAAGGAGCGATTCTACTGGTTGGAGACATCACTGAGTCGTCAACACAAGAAAGAATTCGTAACGAACTTGACGGTCGGGTAATCAACAATATAGTATCAGACATTTCACCAGATATAACAGGTAATTGGGATATCGATCAAGCTGTTGCGATGACTCTAGTTGCCGATGTTCTAGATTTTTCCCTAGATTTATTATGCAAAGGTGGTTCTTTCATCACAAAA
>DAWS01000052.1:25452-44940 GCA_002506025.1 Euryarchaeota archaeon UBA111
GTACGAAGATTTTCGCCAATGGCTTCAAGAAACTCCTCATCAGAGGTATATCTCATTTGCCGAAATCATATGCCTTGGGTTAAGCGTGAAACCTCCATACGTCAAACATATGAGACGCTACTTGATGTTAAACTGAACCCGGAAGAAGAGGTTGTTGAGGAGCAGGTGTTTACAGCATTTAAACTGCGCAAAAAAAAGTGATTTACCTTTATTTACATTGAGGGCAATCATTCACTTATGGTAAGTAAACGAGTTCGCAAGCGTGGATTATTCAGAAGTAGTGAAAAAAGGTTACAGGTAAAAGACCTCAAGCCAAATAGACCAATAAAGATGCTAGACTTAATTATTCTACGAGTCTATCCAAGGAGACTGATCTATTCTGATAGTTATACTGGTCCAGTTGCAGCCGCCTGCGGCAGAGATGAGACCGGGCTTGTTGGCATAGTATTGTGGAATGAACAAATAGACGAAATTAGAATTGGTGACATAGTTAGGTTTGAATCAGGCTGGTGCCAAATGCGTGATGGAGAGTTAATAGTAAGCACAGGTATGAATGGTCGACTTCGGATAATCGATAGATAAATTCTTGATTTCGTATAAAAACAACAATATTTTCTCACGCAACCATAAAGAAGGGAAGGTCGTGGGCAGGTTGTCCCTGAGGCCTGTTTATGAGTGAGAGAGCGACAAATTGTACCGCATCTGGAGTACCACTGGTTGAAGAAGGTTCTACCTCCTTCCCGTGTCCAGGATGTGAAAATGTATCAATAGGAAGAAGTCCAAGATGTAGAAACCAAGGAGTAATCTATAATTGCTCAGAATGTGATTATCAAGGACCCTGAGGTGAGATTATGGGTATGGTAGCAATGACTTACAAATTAAATCCAGACGCAGATGTTGAGAATATTGATCCCGAGGGTATCGCAGCATATGTTAGGGGATTGGCTAATGATGTTTATGATGTTCAGTCTGTCGAGGTAAAGCCGCTCGCTTTTGGCCTAAAGTTTGTCCAGGTGCACGTTGTTATGAACGACGGACCGGGACTTACTGATGAGTTCGAATCACTGATGTCAGCAAAAGAAGGAGTCGGCGAGATCGAAGTCCTTTCTATGGGCCTGCTATAATCACAATTGATTAAGCGGACACTGCATAAATTCTCTAAGCAGTGTGGTTGCGTAGCTTCCCGATGAGAGTGAAAACCTGAATCTGATGCAAGCACCCTCAGGATGCCATCGACTATTGTCACTTGGGCCTGAATTCCACCTCTCTCCAAGTGATTCTGGAATCGCTATAGGTACAGAATCGATGTATAGGTCATTAAAATTAGAAACTAACGCTCTCCTTGTTCCCTTTGATGATAATCTGGGTATTTGTTCGATATTCCAATCAATTTCAGCTAAGCCACTTTCACTTATGGCTGATAACTCAATTTCTCTAGACTTTCCACCAGCAACGTAAATTTCACTACCGGGTAACGGTCCGGTTGTCACCAGTCTGCCGAGTTGACAGTTCCTAGTTATACGCGGTAAAGTTCTAGAGTCTACAGTCACACAACTATTGACATTTAGTTGACCTTTTTCATCAATACGGCCGACTAAGTCTCCTTCAATTGGCGTAGATATTGGTAATCCAGATGATATTCTGCGGTTAAGTGATTGGTTGAAAATAATTGATTGTGCGGCGTGGATTGTCATGAGTTGCAGATTATTTGGTAACTTCTTGAATGCCCCTAAGTAATCATCTTGATTATTTAGCAAGTGTTCAATCATCCTTGATTCAAATCCCAACCACTTAGGTGCTAATTCTAACCCCTCAGCAGTCACTCCATTGTCCCTAACGTGTTTTCTAAACCCTGCAACTTCGGGGTTCTCATCAAACCCTTCCATAGAGAGGTATGTGAGGACTGCCTGTTGAAAATTTCCAGCCAAGACGTGCTTACCAACTTCGGCGGTTACTGGCCGCCCAGAACCAAATCTCTGTGGGCCAATCCAGTTTGGGAATATACCCTCTCCTAAGTTTTGTCGCAACTCGTTCTTGATTAGTTCTGCTTCTGCGAGTGCCTCATCCTCAGTCATTGGCGTACCATCTGGGTGGCAACAACCCCTGACGACAATAGTAAATCTGTTGCCACGGTGGTTACCGAAGCCAATTTTTTGGTGAGTCCTACCGAGGATTTCGATTTCTACATCTGGCATGTCAATTTGAGCAACTTTGTGCTGTGTGGCATCAATGATGAATATCTGCTGCGTAACAGCTCTTTTATCTTTAGTTCCGGCAAAAAATATCCTGTTCCGTGATATGCCAAGTCGCTTAGCTAAGTTATTACAGAATTTATTTGTCTCCCAATTTGTTAGTGTTATTCGTGCTACAGTAAATCTGCCGCGTGAGTCAAAACTGATTGATGTAGATATTTCGTCAACTCTGAAATCAGAGACACGTGCTTTCAAAACACCACCGATTCCAGTGGTCTTGGTTGCATATCCTTCCAGTCCTATGGCTCGAGCCACAGGATCAGAACTTGTCATTTTAATCGCCTTCAAAGACTGACATCTGAGAACTCTTTTGAGAGGGAGCCTACTAAATCTTTCAAAACTTTATCCGCTGACTTCTTGCCAGATGTTCTTATGTAGAATTCGGGGTCATCTAACTCGGGGTGGCCTGGAAAGTAGTTTGCGTATTCGATGTCACTGCTGCTGTTAAGCCTCTCCCGCAACATTTGCAGGCTAGTATGGCTTTCTCCAATAATTCTCAGTCGAAGCTCGTTTTTTTCTTTGATAAGGACTTTTACTGGCATGAGGAACATGCCTGCGAAATACCAACCGGTTTTGAACCTTGTGTAAAAAAAAATTGATTGATTTGCGACATTTGATTACCTAAATACCGCCTTGCTTTTTTACCTAATCTCCGTGGATAGTCTATGGACACCACCACGCTTGAGGAGTCCATGGCGGGATTCTCGGAGAAATTCCGTCGACTGTCTTTGGCGATTGTGGTTGTGACTATGCTCATAACTGGAGCGCTGGTGGTCAATTTGATTTACAATCCACCAACATTTAATACAGATTTGGATGCGTTTGTTCCTGATTCTGAGGCCAACTCAGCTCATGAACGAATTCATCAAAACTTTCCCAATGAATCAAGACCGCTATTTGTCAATGTAGAACCTGATGATAACGGCAATATTTTAGAAATGGAAAACATCCAAACTATGCTCCAACACTATCTAGAATTGCAGAATTTGTCCACATCTTTGGGTGATTCTGTAGTTGTCTGGACTACAACTCCAAGCATCTTACAAACTGCACTTGATGAGGAGGCAAATGGTACTGACCTCGCCAGTTTGAGTGAATGGAACCAGTTGGTTGACATGGTTATCGAAGAAGACGTTGAATGTCGTCTAACTAGCGATGACCAATTTTTGTCTGCAGCCACCTACGCATCTTCAGCATTGCTAAACCGGGATTTAGATATCAATCCAACATGTGATTATTTGGCTACTGGGTCTGGCAACAGTACTCCTTTCGCCAGTTCAACCCTGTGGGTTCTGGAAATTGATCCTGAACTATCAGAGGAAGATAGAAAGTCCGTGCAAATTGAACTCCGTAAAACTCTGGCTGGACTATCAGAAGACTCTGATTTATCTTATGGCGTTGTGTCACTAGACCTATTATCTAGTGATATCGATGATAGAACTTTAGACAATGTGACGCTACTGGTATTCTTAGCGCTGATTGTGGTGGTTATTCTACTAGTATTTACCTTTAGGTCGTTTAGAGATGTAACATTCCCACTTGTCGGTTTAACCAGTGCTTTGATTTGGACTTACGGCTTGCTTAATGTAATCGGAGTAGAATTCTCTGCTCTTGAGGTTGCAGTCGCCCCGCTGGTACTCGGACTTGGAATCGATTATGCAATTCATCTGCAAAGAGCCAATAGCACTCTTAGAGAACAGTATCCAGACCCAGCGGAGTCATGGTTGAGGGCCTGTGCAAAGCTATCCGTTCCGCTATCATTAGCAGTTATCACTACAGTTGCGGCATTCTTAGCCAACATGATTTCTCCGCTCCCGCCGTTGAAGACTTTTGGTATAGCCCTCGCAATGGGTGTTGTCTGTGCCTTTTTGACATCCACATTAGTTGTCGGAGCACTGCACGTTCTAATCGACACCAACAAAAATAAGTCAAGAGCGAAACCATTTACTCTGCCTAATTTAACAAACAGTATCGTGAAAGTTCAACAAAAGCAACAGGTAAGTATATTCTTAGTCGTTGTTTTCTTGTCGGGAGCATCGATTTTTGGCGCAGCATCACTAGAAACCAATTTTGATTTAGGCGATTTTGTCGATTCAGAAATGGAAATCATGGATGTTAGACAAGATTTGGCAGATAATTACGATAGTGCTGGGTGGAAATTAGTTTATGTCTTGTTTGAGCCAGATGATGGAAATGAATATATCGATGCTGATGTTGATTTACTTACGGAGTTAAGGGGATTTCACGGTGACTTAGAATCTAATCATAATGTGGTTGGCACTGATGGAACCTTCCCTTCGCCATCTTATGAGGGCCCATATGTGATTCTAAGAGACGCGATTTTACGTGATTCCTCCTTTGGCGATTCGCATAACCTTGAGGTCTTTCAGGATGGCGGAGTTTACGTCAAAGATTACAACCAGGATTGCAACCTTTCTGCAGCTTTTATGTCCCTCTCACAAAATAACACTATTGCCGATGCTTTGAGCGGAGAATCATGGTCGGATAGAGTGAAGAATAGTGTTTACCTAGTCGATGGTAAAGTAGTAAATTTGAGAAATGAAATAAGGGTTGAAGCAACAACTTCAGCCGAATCTGATCAGGTAGTTACGGAATTTGAAAACATGCTTGGTGATGAAGATAGTTCCGGAACCTTGCGTTACAATTTGGCAGGCAACGCAAAATTATACGTGACCGGGGATTTAGCCATGCTCCAAACTGTGTTGGATGGGCTATCAAGCTCACAAGTTGAATCTACACTAATTTCACTCGCAGTATCATTCTTAGTGCTATTCTTACTCACAAGGAGGATAATGCCGGCAATTGTTATTTTATTCCCTGTGGGAATTGCCTCGTTGTGGGTTGTGGGATCAATGGCTGCAATTGGCTTGAAATGGAATGTTTTGACCGTGATGGTAACTGCACTCACGCTTGGAATAGGTATCGATTATTCGATTCACATGTGGCGTCGGTTTGAGGTCGAATTGCAACGACGTAAAAACCACTGGGATGCTCTTCGTGCCTCATTATCTACGACAGGAGTTGCATTGCTGATGAGTGCATTAACAACTTCCCTTGGTTTCATGGTGCTGTTGTTTTCTCCAATGCCAATAATCCAAGACTTTGGCCTTATAACTGCTATTACAGTAATATTCTCACTGTTACTTTCACTGGTCCTCTTGCCGGTGTTGATGGAATTATCTGCCCGCAGCAAAGAAGAAGATGTTATCGAGAAAGAATTCGCTCCGCAGTTGGATGACCTAGCTTGACAGGGCCGCAACAATCTCTTCCATTGGCAAATTTTGTTCTCTAGCGATTAGTGCTAAGCACAACCAGTTTGACGCATATTTGAGAGCCTGTTGTTTTCTTTCTGCACGTCGTTCTATCTCTTCAATTGATATTTTTGCGGTGCGTGAGATGTATTTAGCCAGTCTTGTAGATAATTTTGCACGTGGGTCTTTTGATGTGATCTCAACATTGGTATTACTTTGATGATTTATTGTTACCACATCTGAGGTTTCACTTGATTGTGGAATACTAGTCGATTGTTGGGGATTGAAGTCAGTAGGACTAATCAGTCGTGCTGGTCTGGGAAACCATCCTATTGGGGTTGGAATATTTGTGATATCGAAAGCTGGTGATAGATTGTCACGCTCACCCAGCAACCAGCCCTTATCGATTAAATTACTAACCGATTGTTCCGCTTCTTCTGGTGACAACCATTCCATATCGAATGACAAAATCCTCTCTAGGTCGAGGTCTGACATTTGCTTAATCCCTCGATAGCATAAAGAAATCACACGACGAATGTCTTCAGTATCTTCACCCGTCATGTATTAAACATTGAGAACAATCTTTTGAATCTAATTGTTTGATTCAATCATCAGAAACAACACATTCATTGCTTTGGGCCGTATGCGCGGTTTGCGGGGGATTGAAACTGAGTAAGGAATATGTGGCGCGAGACCCAAGGACTGGGAAGCCGCTAAACGTTACTAAGTCCCGCAGAAAGAAGCAATATATCGAAACGCGAGAAGGCCCATGGTTGGCAATTCAAGATACAGATATAATCCCGCTGGCGAATGGAGATATATCCGATTACCAGATTTCATGGCGGTCAAAGCAGTATAACTTGCAGCGTGAGGACGGTATACTCGGGTTGACTCGGCTCAAAGGACCCAAAGCAACAGCGGCCCACAAATCACTTTTATTGGCCCTCGAGGATGAACGACCCTCGGTTAGGGTCTCTGCGTTGAAGGCTCTACCAGAGGTTGCAACTCAAAAGTCTGATGAACTATTCGATTGGCTTTCTGTATTGTTAGACGACGAGGATGTCTCGGTCAGACAAGCAGCAAGTGAAGCACTGGCTATATCCGCTCCTGTGTTTCCGTCTGGAGTTGACATAATCATCCACAACGAATTACGCTCATTCGAGCCTAATAGAAGTAAGCAGGCTTTCAAAGGTTTAGAATCGCTCTGTGAAGCTTGGCCTGAGGTTGCATGCGATCATATTGACGAGTTGTTTCTTGAAACCGATGCAGAGTTACGCCTGAAGGGGGCCAAGTTACTTGGAAGGGTTTTGGTTAAATCTGGTCATATTGGATGGGATTTAGTTTCCTGGGCACTCAATGATGATGACCCACGAGTAAGAAGGGCAGCAGCAAAGACCCTGCCGAAGTTATCAAAGGTTGACACACGGATAGCCACTATATTCTCAGAAAGAGCGCTATCGGACAGTGATTCCCAAGTTAGAATCAGCGCAGTCAAGGCTATTCGGTCACTTGACAAAGACAGCGGCAGGGCAAGAGAACTAATCCTCAAGGGAGCATCGTCAAAGGATGTAGAAGTCCGTCGTGCGTGTATCGAAATGTTACCGATTCTGTACGGAGAAGACGTTCTTAGGGGTATTGCAATTGATTTATTGAAGACAGAAACAGATGGTAAATTGATAAAATCGCTCACAGAATTTGCGACAGATGATTCATTGGAAGGTTCAGAAGCACAGAAAAACAGATTCTTGGCGCCTGCTGCACCAGTTCCAAAACTTGACAGAGAGGTCGCAGAGGCTGCCGGTAAAAGTGTGGGACTTGAGCCAATACGACCAGCGGATAAATCTGAGGGCAGTCATAGTGATAAGACCTCACAACCTAAACCAAAGCCAAGGGTTACTGATTTGTATCGAAGCGTCTCCCAAGATGAAATGATGGGTTACGATGAAGATGATTTCTGATCATAAGTTATCATAAGTCGGCATTGTTAAGAAGGGGCCTTTGTTGGCCAACCTGCTTAAGGTGTAGTTATGAGTGATGCACAGTTCAATGATAAAGCAGAACAATTTGACAGACTTTGGGATGGAATTACTCCAAAAGGGGTAAACAGAACCAAGGCGCTAAAGTTCAGACAATACATTCTTGAGCATGTGCGTCAAACTCGCAGAGCCCTAAATCGTGAGAATGCCAGAAAATATTGGATGGGTGTTCTACAGCAGGAAATCGCAGAGCAAGACAACTTCTGAAATTTATTGTGGTCGCCGCCGCCCGGTGACCAATTACAGCAACTAGGCGGGGTGAGAAAGAATGTTCACAAACCAGAGATTTGATGGCTGGAACTTAAAACCATCCACACTTGCAGGATTACAAGAACTTGGCTGGGAGAACGCAACTCAGGTCCAAAGAGATACTGTGCCCATCGCTCTGAGCGGTAATGATGTCATAGGACAAGCAAGGACTGGCTCGGGTAAAACTGGAGCATTTGGTATACCGATAATCGAATCCTGCCAACCAACAGGGAAATTGCAAGCACTAATCCTAGCCCCAACCCGTGAGTTGGCTAACCAAGTGTCAGAAGAAATGACTGCTATTCAAGGTGATTCTGGTCTAGTTATCGCGACAGTTTATGGCGGTACAGACATTGAGAAACAAGCACGTAAATTGAGTGATGGAGTAGACGTTATCGTTGGGACTCCTGGTCGAGTTATGGATATGACAAAACGCAAATTCATCGACTTGTCAAGTCCGAAGATTTTCTGTTTGGATGAGGCAGACAGAATGTTAGACATGGGCTTCTTTCCAGATATTACTTGGGTTATTGAGCGGATGACTGGCCGCCAGCAAACCCTACTTTTCTCCGCGACATTTCCACAGGAGATACTTGATGCGGCATATGAGTTCATGAATGACCCAGAGTTTGTGCTTACCAATTCTGAGGAACTAGATATACCACCAATTGACATGTATAGTATCAATATCGGACGAGCAAACAAACTTTGGGCATTGTCAAGGATACTGTCAAATGCTAATGATGAAGATCAAATTATCGTATTTTGTAATACCAAAAGGATGGTCGATTTGTCAGTGCAAAAACTTTCCAAGGCAGGTCTAGAAGTGAACGGACTCCATGGAGATCTATCCCAGAATCAACGGGAGAGGATACTTCAATCATACAAGGATGGCCAAATAAAAACCATCATTGCGACAGATGTTGCAGCAAGAGGTATTGACGTTGACGGAATTACTTACGTGGTTAACTACGATATACCTGATGACATGGATAGTTTCATCCATAGGATTGGTCGAACAGGCAGAATAGGTAGAGCTGGACAGGCATGGAGTTTGGTTTCTAAAAATGACGCTGGACAACTTGCCAGAATAATCGCAACATACGGGCTCAATATATCATCTACCGATGTCCCAGAATTACCATCGGGTATCGATAAGGATACAATTGCATACAAAGACGATTTTATGGAGTCTGCAGATGTGTTTGGCTTCGTTCCGCTTCAGTTAAACTCTGACAATGCGATTAAAGCCTCGAGCCAAACCCTGTCAAAGTGGCTTACAAGTAAGATTGGTTGTGATGAATTAGCCATCGGCCAGATTCAGCATTTACCTGACATGATTATAGTCAATATACACTCATCAAAAGTGTCACTAGCATTGAAGGCCTTTGAGAAATATGACTTCAATGGCAATAAAATAACAGCCCAAGTTTAGTCACTCTGACTCTGAGGTCTCGCTCTGAATAACGACAAATCGGTCGATTTTTATCGCTACTGCCGCGGCAATTAGTAAGCCAATTCCTGCTAGTGACCATGCCGTATTAATGGCATTATCCCAAGTGTTTTGCGCTGCCATGCACTGATTTGTTGCAATACTAGAGTAAGAGCAGAAGTCTAGTGTTTCTTTAGCCTGCATGGCTTGTGTATTGTTAGTTACTGAGTAAGCCGAAGAGATTAGCATCAACGCAACAAATCCTAAAATTAGGAAATGTATTTTTTTCCACTCTTGGCGAAAACCTATGTGATATTTTTCATTGAGTTCAGTTGCTTTTACCGCCCTTGATGGGACACCAATCTTCCAGAACCAAATTAACCACATGATTACTAGAACTAGCAAAAATCCCCAGTTGTAGATAGTCTCATGATATTGCCAAACGGGATTCAGACAACTTGGGTTGTTTGGATCTAGTGCACAAGAATCAACAGCAATCGGGTAAAAAGCAACAAGTCGTATTATATTCAAAACGTAAACGATTCCACACATCACGGCAACAGAACGTAGTTTAATTCGCTGGGATACCCCGTCTGTCATTACGATAAGAGTTGAGATGAATAGCATTTCATGGACTCCAGCACATTCATCTGAAACATAGAGCGCTACAGTGTTTAACGCACCCGGAAATGAGTCATTTTGTAGATTAACTTGAGTCATCCATCCGTTATTTGTGGTAAGAGTAGCAGTACCTTCGCCATAGATTAGGTTGGTTAGTTCGTGCCAAATCCATGCCTCACTTATTTGAATGGGCACTAGTGTATTCGATGGCTGAGTAATAAACCAGTATATGGCTTCAATGAATAACAACGCAAGTGGTATCTTTAGATACGACTTCGATAACTCTAACACCTCCGTCCACGACATATCTTGAGAATCATTAACTCTCGTTGATGCCTTGGTCATGTTAACTCCGTGGGGGTTTACACAAATGAATATAGGGTTTTGTTGGTGGGGTAATAATCGGATTGTTTGTATATCAACACTGCTTCAGGAGAATGATACGGTTATGGCTTTCAATGGTGTGCAGGACAAAATCACTCATCATCTAGATGTGTTGGGATTCTATTGTCCAGTGCCACTGCATGAAACAAAAAAAGCGCTACAAGCATTATCTGTAGGTGATGTAATCGGGGTACGAACAGACGATCCTGAGACCCTGCACGACATCCCTATGTTTCTTGATAGAACCAAACATGTATTGCATGATGTCGTTCAGGAGCGAGGAGAATTTTGCTTTATAATTGAGGTGAGCTAATGACAGATGTAAAAGAGGTAATTCATGACTATTCAGACATTCCCAGCATGGCAAGGCTCCCAACAACATTTGGGGATTTTATGATTCGCGTATTCCATGAAAAAGAGACCGGATTTGATCATGTCGCGCTAACCTTAGGTGATATGGAGGGGCCTGACCCGGTTTTGATTAGGGTTCACTCCGAATGTCTGACTGGTGATGCGTTTGGTAGTTTACGATGTGATTGTGGCCCCCAGTTACATGCAGCTTTAGATGCGATTAAGCACAAAGGTTGGGGCTGTCTCTTGTATTTACGCCAGGAAGGCAGAGGAATCGGTTTGCATGCAAAAATACAAGCTTACAACTTACAAGATCAAGGTGCTGATACGCTGGATGCTAATCTGATGCTCGGTTATCCCGGTGATGCACGTGACTACCAAATTGCAGCAAATATGCTTGACTCACTCGGTATAAGCATGGTCACCTTGCTAACTAATAATCCGAACAAAATTGACCAATTACGCTCCTACGGCATTGATGTTGTGAATCGAGAACCACTGATTGTCGGTGTTGGCGAATCTAATCGTGCTTATTTGGAGACTAAGGCTGATAGAATGGGACATTCAATCGACAAGAATGTGTTAGAGGATTAATGGGGCCGTGGCCGGGAATTGAACCCGGGCTGGGGGAACCACAATCCCCCGTGCTAACCCCTACACCACCACAGCCATCTAGGGTAGTTGGCTCGTATTTAGTGTGGTATTTCAATAATCCGCTTCTCAACCATTTAGTAAAAATGTTGAGTAATTGACAGCAACTGACCCCATTTCTTTAGTATAGCACCCCCACGAGAACATATGGGAAGAATTGCCAGAGGCGTGGTAGTAGCAATAATTCTAATATTACTGCTGGGTAACTTAACCACCAATGTCGTAGCAAGAAGTGTTCACTCTACCAGCGATATCGATATTTTTCCCCAAGGAGCCATTGTCTCTGAAGATTCTTGGTATCTGGACGATAGAATAACATTCACTCAAGAAAGCGCTGATTATACCAACTCAATGGTTGCTGATAACCGTATTACCTTTGAGCATGCAAGACCGGCTAATCTCGAATCTGTTCAAGCGTGGTCACAGTCATCCCCTTCTGATTCCGCTTATGTCAACGGCGCTCCTGACTCTAGTTATTCGTTCACAAAAGGACCAGTAATTGAGGTAACTGATTTCGCAACAGATCCATACACTGAATATGAAATAATCGAAGTAAATGTCGTAGTGGCCTTCCACATCCCCGGTCCACTAATGCAAGACCAAGTAAGATTCACCATGAATAATGATGGCGTCTACAGTGAATTGGTAACATATGTAAATACACAAAATCCAATCGATTACATGAATGGTACAATCTGGTCAAAAAACATAACCAGTGAGTCAGATTGGACTTGGAGTAAATTATCTAATTTAATCATAACTTTGGATTATGTCTCATTAGGAAATACCGATGACACCCAACTGGACATTGATGCAGTAGGGCTTTCAGTAGTGGTAGAGTACCCATGGTATGGGACCGAGTGGGCATCGGTTGAATCCACCTCAATAGGCTATGAGATGCCAATTTTTAGCGTAAATTTTGAAGATGGATATTTCGATGGCCTACAACTTTCTGCATGTGGATTAAACCCGGTAACACAAGGTGTTGAAGGCAGTTGGACTAGTGAAATACTGATTTCTGAGCCTGGTCAAAGTTTCGGACGAATACATTTTGATAGTGGTTCTTCAAGTAACATTGTGATTCAAGTTTCTAGTCCAAATGATGATGGAGAGTTTGATGTATTTACTACAATCGATAGCAACCATCTCATAGACAGCGAGACGGTAAGGGTTAGAGTAACAACTACTGATTCATGCCTAAATGAAGTGCTTCTCGACTATAACGACCCAAGGCTAACAATTGATGGTCGTGTTTTCGGTTCGCTTGATGGTCTAGCTACACAGTACTCCAGATGGAAGGTATTCGTTAATGGACAAGAAGCTGCATATCAGTTAATTGACGAGTTGGCAAATTTCAATTTAGATGTCCCAATAGGTCAATACTTAGACCCTGGAATAACTGACTTAACGGTCAAGATTCAATCATGGTTTAATTGGGATTCAACTGGCTCAGCAAGTTCGACTCTGCTTGAGATTAACACTATACAGGTCTCTGGGGGTTTTAGTGTTGAATGGGATGAAAATCCAGTTTGTCAAACAATTGGTCCACAATACTTCAACGAGGATGGTATTGGGGTCTTGATACCGTTCCTCGATCGATGCTCAGATGACCGAACTAATCCTGCTGACCTCTCAGTATCATTTGACATCTCACAGGACTCACTGGTCAATGCATCAATGGTGCAAGACGATATCAGACTGGTCGTGTTACCTAACCAATATGGCGTGGCTACGGTCACTGTGAATGTTTTTGATGAAGCCGGAAACATGTGGAGCGAAACTTTTGTTGTATATGTTCAAGAGGTTGACGACCCGCCTGTGGTTGCTGAATTCCCATCTGTTATACCCGTGGAGGCAGGTTCCTCAACAACAATCGCTTTGTCATATTACGATATTGATTCCACTGGCATTAGTGTAACTACTGATAAATCATGGGCTGAGGTAGACTTATCCACTTCAACCATCATTCTTTCACCCCCTGAAACTGCCTCATCTGTTCCAGTTTTAGTTACGGTTTGTGACCAAACTTCATGTGTGAATCAAACTTTGGTTCTTGAAGTAATTACCCTTGCCGAATTGTCAATCGAAGAGATGATTATTGATGCAACAGATATACGAGAAGGCGATGTTGTACCAGTCCGGGTGTATGTGAGAAATTCTGGTAATAGTGAAGCATCATTGATTTCGATAAGGTGTCAATCAGATGCAAATCTAGTTGCTATCAAATCTATTCCGTTGCTTCAACCTGGAGAACTTGGGGTTGTGACTTGTGATTGGATACCCAGCGAGCAGGGTAGTCAAGTAATTTCGGTCGAATTAGACCGTGCCAATATTATTCTTGAGAGTGATGAGGACAATAATATTCAAATTGCTACTGTTGAAGTATCTGCATCACAGCCATTAGACTCTTCTTCTAGAGCGGACATTTCTACCTCGACCTTGTGGATAATAACACTGATTACTATTGCTGTATTAATCGTCTCTTTTACAATATTTGCACCTAAGAAAATAAAGAAACTCTGAGTAACTTAGACCAAATGTCTTATGTCGGATAATGTCAAATTAACCCTATAATTTGATAAATGAAATGCCGAAGGAACTGATACTTTGAGACTGTGGGGGTCGTTCAACTTAGGTTGACAAAGTAGGATGTGGGAACATGTCAGAACTAAGAATAAGAATAGAAACCGAGGAATACATTTACGAAGAATACGTTGAAGCTTGAGAACTCATTTATTCCATTGTGGTGGATATCTATCTTGCTCCATCAATATCATAACTGGCTTACCAATCTCGCCGCTATCAATCGAAGATATTTCGGAGAAACTTTTAGTCATTTTCACGATTCCAACAACTTCGTTCTTAGTGGTAAATGCCGCAACCTCTAGACCTGAAGATAATTCTTCACCAACCTCAACAAGTCCCGGCCTGAGTAACGGTGCACCGTGACATAGCGCACTTGCTGCGCTATCTTTGACTATAATGTATGGCTTATCAAGCAGTAACTTTTCAGTGGGATGAATAATTTTGTTCAGAGCTTCTGGATTATTACATTCCTTCCACAGCCACACTGCATCGGCAATCTGCTGCAGGGTGACGCAGTCAACTAGGGAAAATCTGCCAGAGTTTTCGCGGCGTAATTCTTTCAACTCTACTTTGTAACCAAGGATAAGTCCCATATCTCGGGCCATTGTTCTAATGTATGTGCCAGCCTCACATGAAATCCTGACTACGGCTTCTTTTTCTACGTGCTCAATTAATTCAAATTTGAAAATATTTCTAGTTCTAACCTGTACCTTTACTGCTGATATTTCAGGGGGCACATTGTAAATCCTACCAGTCAACTTAGTCATTACATTTTCCAATTCTTCACTGCTGGGTATTTTGGAAAATTTGAGCACTGCGATGTATGATTTGTCAGTTTTTAGAATACCTTTAGTGAGTTTCATTGATTTTCCGGCCATCAGTGGTAGGACACCAGTGGCAAACGGATCAAGTGTTCCGCCATGGCCTAAGCGCTCTAGACCAAGTAGGTCTCTGACCCAAGAAGCAATTTGATGTGAGGTAGGTCCCGGCGGCTTGTCTAAAAGAATGAAACCAGAGTTCAGTCTTTGCTCGATTGTCATTGTTTCAGGGTTTATCCCATGAGTCGAACCCTTGGAACTATTATCTAAGGTTACTCTTCCCATTTATTCACCACCGAGGATTGTAATCACTTGCGCTAAAACTTGTTCTGCGTTCTGATTAGTTGCGTCAATGATGTCGGTATAAGGTGTCGGGTCATCTGGGACAAATCCATACATGTTTTGGTAGCGTTTATTGTCGACGGCTAACCTCTTAGCATTAGCTTCAATTGCGGTGTCTATCGATATGTTTTCTCTAGATGCGACCCTTCTTGCACGTTCTTCCTCCGATACGTTGAGCCAAATACGGCGACATTCGGCCCCCATTTTGAAGGCCCACCATCCGGCAAGCCTCGATTCTATGATATTCGTCTCATCATCCGCAATGTAGTTGCGCAAAATCTCGTCGAGTTCTAGGTCTACAGACTGGTCATCAGAACATAACTTGCCAAATTCACTTAGGGTCATATCTCGATTTTTCGCCTCAGAGCGAAATATTTCACCACCATTGACGGATAACCAACCAAAGTGATTTTTCAGACCTTCTACAAGTGTTGATGTCCCACTGCCTGGATGTCCTGAAACTGTTAATTTTTTCATGGTCACACCCATTGGTGACGACAAACATCACACTTCTTGTCTCTCGGGCCAGTTTTGCTGATCATGTCACTGCCACATTTCGGGCAGGAAAGGCCCTCGACGCTAGAGTAAGTCTGCTTCCTGGTGTTATTACTCTTTGAATCTGATTTATCAATCGACTTTGTTGAGGCTTTTTTCCTTGTTTGCGACTTACTTTTCTGTCTCCTGCGTTGGGCGTTCTTATCGACGGTTTTACCCTTACTTGCAACTAGGTGCAATAGTGGTTCTTTCAATTTTTCACCTGATGCGACTACTGGGTGAGTGCGGTAGCGGAAGAGTTTGATGTGCCGATCGACAACTCTACCAAATGGGGCGCTCATACATATATATGCACATATCCAAGCTGGGAAGAACAAAAATCTGCCAGACAGCAAGTTCCACTCTGAAGCCCAAGGTAGAGAAACATAATCTACTCTAAATGTTTCTACCGTCGTAGTTAACCAAGAAAATACTGCGATAATAATAACCATGGTAAACATCATTGGTTTCATTGCACCCATTTGCACTTTCAACTGCTCTGGCATCATCTGCTGTTGGAGGATAGTCGCTTTTTCTTGGAGAATTGGGTCGCGGGATAGCCTAGCATCATTCATCATTCGCCTAATTTGTCCCTGACGATGTCCTATGTGTGCTTGTTCAATCGGGTCCAAAAAGAAACTCCTCAATACCGTATTCATCAGCATTGAGAATGTCCCAAGAATTAGTACTGTCACGATGAAGAATGACTCCTCAGGGAGTACCGGCGAAAGTATGGGGTCGGCTATTCCTCCCATTGTTGACCTAATTCCTGGATTCATTATCAGCAGAGTCATCAAAATCATGACCATTAACATCATCATCATTGAGCCACCGGGTGGTTGCGGTGGAGGTGGCGCATTGCCGTTTGCCATGGTCATTGTAGAATCACAAGGGGCATGAAGGTTGGCATTGATTTTGCTGAGAAAATAGCCAATCACTCAGCCGTGAAATTCAAACGGTGTAGGGATATGGGCATTGTATGCGCCGTCGGGAACCACTTGATGTTGAACCTAATTGGAAGCATCCGCTGCCAATGCCTATGCCATATCAACCTGTATGCGTGACTCAATTTGAAGCGGTGGAACAGATATCAAAGCTTAGCACCAATCCAAGAGTATTCATGTGGACTGATGATGAGAGGCATTGCATAAATGGCTGGGAATTCTTGGCTAGCGTCCGACAGGGAGTACCGCCTCAAGGCATTGAAGCAGAATTGAATGCTTGGATGGAACAATATCCTGATGCCTGGTTAGCAGTAGACTTACGTGATGGTATCATGCCACCGTCTACGACTAAACCTATTGAGGATTATTTAGCGTCAATACCGAGACAAATTCTCGTAATCGTTTCGGGTGACTCTAACAGTGAGGTATGGCCTAAATGGTCACTACCAATTTAGTTGGTTCACAGATCTACAAAAGAGAATCCACAGGCGACACATGTAGTTGCATCATTTGCAGACTTCGTTGGGCACACTGGACAATCTTTACCGCCTTCATTTGCATCTTCGGAATGTTCATCAGAGGATTCCTCAGCGGTATCCGCTTCGGTTGATTCATTGGAATCGTTCCATGCTTTGGCTGCTTCCTCAAGCTCTGCCTTCTTTAGATACCCATTGTCGTCTAGGTCGAAATTAACTGCGTGCTCAACAAATGCATCACGATCGTCAACGCTGATTCCATGTGCCTCCATTACGCGTAGAAGAACATCTTCTCGCCAGGTGACTTTTGGCTTTTCGTCAACTTCATCAGCAACGTCAGTGGTTTCCTCATCACTTGATGCTGCTTCCTCAGTTACTTCAGGTTCTGCTGCAGGTAAATCCTCGGTTTCTATTTCGTCGCCGAAGTGAACTCCGTGGAACTTATTCAAAACATCACCATCAACCTCTCCGCTGCCCTTGATTTCAAAGCAAACTTCTAATCTCTCTCCTTTGCCAACCATCGGGACCATCCAACTGGCTTGGGTGCCCGAATCTGTGTCTTCTGTGGTGATTTCGCAATCATCTCTCTTGCCATTAGCACCTTTGATGTACCAGTCTTTTATTTCGAAATTAGCTGGTATGACATCGTTAATGTAGATGTCTTGGAGTGCGGTATCTCCGTTATTCTCAAACAATATCAATACCTCATAACGTCCTTTGCCGCCAAGTGGAATCGCTTGCTTACCGGCGGAGAAATCTCTTCTATTGTGGATTACCTTAATCGCTGGTGAATCAGAGCAGTCACGTCCACATACTGGACCGAATCTTTCAGCACTGAATTCTGCACGTAGAGGAGCAACTACCTTTTCGTTTTGTGGCGATGGGTCGGGCGCAATCAAATCGTAGGCAATGGTGATTTTCTTTCCGGGTTCTAGACCTAGTGGTCCACGTGTGCCGATAGTCATAGTTAGTGTATGTCCGTCTCCGTCAGGTGATTTATGTTCCTTCTCAAGAGTAATACCACTACTTATCTCTGCCTTGAATTGTTCAAGTTCGAGTTCCTTTCCAGCGACGCTAATCTTCATTGATTCTATGTCAGGAGCCTCAAACAAACCGGGAATGTCATCAGTAATTCTCATCAAATTTATTGTTGCACTACCAGTATTGGTAAGTGAGATCGCAACTCCAACATTTTGATTACGATATGACCTTAGACCAGAGGTTGAGTATTTCTTGCTTACATCGGCTTCTAAAACATCAAAAGAACTCTCTTCAAGTTTCATTGACCCTTCTGTAGACCTTACTGCATGAGGAAGAATCGTGTAAGATAAGTCATAGGTGAAGTCTGGCTCAGATGTAGCGACAACAGTGCGCTCGTCTGACTCCCATTTTCCGTTAGGTAGGACATCTTGTTCGACATCTTGAACATCGAATAATAATTCGTTACTGCCTTTCATCCTAACCTGCAGTTTGACTAGGTCAACAGCAAAAGATGAGCGGTTTTCGAAAATAGTCTTGCATATCCAGTTGTCCGGACGTTCATCCTCTCTTACTCTCATGTAAGTGAATCCTCGACAGAATGCATCTAATTCTTTGAAATTGAGATTAGATAGGGTTGACTCAGCGGTATATGTTGCAGCAGCAGAGCCTGCCTTGATTGTCTTAGTCCCTGTTACTACAATGCGTCCTTCGACAGCGAGAACTTGCTTTTCTCCTGCGCTTAGTGAGCCGACAGTCCAAGTCAAAGTATTACCATCAACAGTCGCACCAGCAACGTTATCAAAGGTTATTTCTTTTGGAATCGGTCTTGTTACCTCGACGTTTTCCAAGGTTACTGAACATAGGTTCTCAACTTCCAACTCCAAGGCTATTGGACCACCCTCCGCACCATGTGAAACTGAGAGTGAGCGCTCTTGTGACCTTGCTGGATTGGTATCAAGACGCTCTCGTAGAGCCATCATACGCATACCGTCTACTTTGTATTTCATGCTGTAGTTTTTGCCTGCTTCTAACTCGTCAACCGAGACATGGTCACCGCCGATGTCTGTTGATTCCGCATTATCAAGTATAACATCGATATCATAAATTCTGTCATCTGTGGAAGGGTTGTTTATTGTCAGAGTTCCTTTGACCGACTGCTTTACAATTTCGCCATCTGGTGAAAGGGTGGCAGTCTCAACTTCGTGCAGGCTACCTTCGAGTTTGTCTCCGGGGACTTTCTCGACGTCATCACGAGATCTAATTGTGGCACCTGCCTGCTCGCCAGATAAATCATCTGGCGACATATTTTCTTGCTCCGCTTCACTTTCCTCAGCAGGTATGTCGGCGTGAGGTGATAACAGTAAATCAGCAGCTGCTGGTGTTGGAGTTTCAACTTCATCAGCTGGGAGGCTTGGTGGCGCAAGTAATAAGTCAGCCGCAGCTGTTGTTGGAGCATCCATTGGTGGCATTGGCGGCATTTCTGGAGGTGCGGGTGGTGCTAGTAGGGCATCAGCAGCAGAGAGTTCAGCCGGTTCCGGGGGCGCATCCATTGGCGGCAT
>DAWS01000052.1:45276-45436 GCA_002506025.1 Euryarchaeota archaeon UBA111
GGCATCTCTGGAGGAGCCGGTGGTGCGTCCATTGGCGGCATAGGTGGCATTTCCGGGGGTGCTGGTGGAGCGTCCATTGGCGGCATCTCTAGCTCAGGAGAATCCACTGATTGTTCGACAACCTCGTCCTGTGATTCATCCATTGGCGGCATAGGCGGCA
>DAWS01000008.1:0-993 GCA_002506025.1 Euryarchaeota archaeon UBA111
GCGGTGAGAAAATACATCAAAGTAACCCAACACGTAATGGAGAAATATGGTGTTGATAACTATACCAAGCAGAATGTAGAATGGTTAGCAAATAGCACAGACTCTCTGTTTCAAAATGATCGAGCGAGACAAATGTCACTTTCTGATTTCTTGTAATCATCTTGCTGATGGTCCAATCATTTCTTCTGGTCGTACCCAAGAATCAAATTCTTCATTGCTAAGATAACCTAGTTCCAGCGCTGAAGACCGCAGTGTTATCCCTTTCTCATGTGCATTCTTAGCTATCTTGGCAGCCTTATCGTAGCCAATGTGATTGTTTAGTGCAGTTACCAACATCAATGAATTTTCTAGATGAGCATTGATATTATCCGTAACTGGTTGTAATCCCTCAACACAGTTTTCCCGCATTGATCGACATGAGTCAGTTAGTAGTTTGATTGAATGTAGAAGATTGTGAATCATCATTGGTTTGTAGACGTTTAACTCGAAGTTACCTTGTGAACCACCAACGGTTATTGCTGTGTGATTGCCCATAACTTGACAACAAACCATCGTCATTGCTTCGGCTTGGGTTGGATTCACTTTGCCTGGCATAATTGACGAGCCGGGTTCGTTTGCTGGTAAAGCAAGTTCTCCAAGTCCGCATCTCGGACCTGAACCAAGCCAACGAATGTCGTTAGCAATTTTCATCAAACTTACTGCTAGTGTATTCAATGCCCCACTGGCTGCAACAACTGCATCGTGAGCTGCCAATTGTGCAAATTTGTTATCTGCACTAACAAAAGTTAGACCAGTAATATTTGAAATTTCATCCGCAACCATCTGAGCAAATAATGGATGGGTGTTCAATCCAGTTCCTACTGCTGTCCCACCTAGAGCCAACTCAAACAAATCATCAAGAGCGAAGTCCAATCTACGCAAGTCTGCGTCGAGTTGTGATACCCATCCTGATACCTCCTGCCCAAGAGTTAGGGGCACTGCATCCATCAGATG
>DAWS01000008.1:1412-7872 GCA_002506025.1 Euryarchaeota archaeon UBA111
ACAAAGGCTTCTGCAGAAGCAATATGCATTGCAGTAGGAAAAGTATCGTTAGAGGACTGTGCTCGATTCACATGATCATTTGGGTGCACTGGACTCTTTGTCCCCATCTCCCCGCCAGCAATCTCAATGGCTCGATTAGCAATCACCTCATTGGTGTTCATATTTGATTGAGTGCCACTTCCTGTCTGCCAAACACGTAACGGGAAATGTCCATCAAGATCACCATCGATTACTTCTTGCGCTGCACGAATTACTAGTTCTCCTATATCCGAATCCAACTGCTGCAATGCAACATTCGTCTTCGCAGCGGCTTGCTTCAATATACCAAAAGCCCTGATTACTCCTCGCGGCATAGTATCTTCACCAATATCAAAATTAATCAGTGAGCGAGCTGTTTGGCATCCATAATAGCGGTCATCGGGGACCTCAAGATCACCCATTGTATCTGATTCAATACGGATGCCAATATTCTCCTTTGGTATTGGTTTAGCAGCTTTGGGTTCCTGCTGTATTGGTCTTGGATTTAATGCTGAATCTATCATTTTAGCAATAGTTGCACTCCTACCTTCCTTCCCTTTACCCACCTTTCGGTCAAGCCTTACGGCAAGGTTTTCTGGAATACTGATGCTTATTATTCGTCGACTACCGGCTCTGTGCTTTGGCATAGTTAACCGTTATTAATTAATTATTAAATAATATCTATGTTTCGTTTTGGGGCCCGATACCAACCTCGATGCTGCCGCAGTTCCACGAGCCTCGATACATAAGCCGGGTTTGGAAGGGCATGACACAATCGCCGTTCGTAGATACGGCAATAAGTCCGCCACGGCCACCGAGTGGTGCAACCTCATCAAGCACCAACTCCGCTGATCTAGCTAAGTCGTTATCTGATTGGAAGGTCATTGCTAGACGATGTGCCGCACACGTACGAATGTATGCCTCGCCAACTCCAGTACACGATATTGCAATTGATTCGTCAGCCCAAGTCCCTGCGCCAATAATTGGTGTATCACCAATACGCCCCAGTGGCTTACCAGTCATTCCGCCGGTCGATGTAGCCGCTGCGACATTCCCATGACTATCTAGAGCTACAGCCCCTACTGTTCCCATTCCTTCATCAGAAAATTCTGTCTTGACTCTGCCTTCCAAATCATGGTCGAGAACTGAATCATTCTCATCAGTTGAACCTGGACGATCCTTGCTTGCTCGCCATTGTTGCCACTGTCCTCTTCGTAAATCGGTTTTAAGCCAATCTTGGCTAACCTGCTCAAGACCATTATCGAGACCGAATTGATCTGCTGCTGCACTATTGAGCATAACTGGCCAGCCCTGTTGTAAAATAAGATTAGCAGCCCTAATTGGATGTCGTAATTTGGTTACATTGACCACCGAACCCGCGGCTCGGTCAACGCCACGCATAATTGATGCGTCCATTGTTATATTGCCATCTGCAGCGATTACTGAGCCTTGGCCTGCATTAAATAGTGGCTCATCTTCTAGCATCTCAACCGCTAAGGTTACCGCTTCAAGACAATCGAGTTCACCGGATTCAAGCTTGGCGCCAATTGTTTGCAATACTTGGCGCATGGAGTCAATCCTTGCTGGGTCTAATGGAGTCTTACCTAGCCACGGACCATCGCCGCCAGCACCACCGTGGATAACTAATATCGCCATGAGAATTAAACAACAGTGCAGCTGATTATTTGTTGTGGCTCAGCAGGTCTATCGCCGGGCAATTTCCTACACTTTTCAATCGCAGTAACGACGTCCATGCCCTCGGCGACCTCACCGAATACCGCGTGATTGCCATTAAGCCATGGAGTTGCTACGGTAGTAAGGAAAAATTGGGAGCCCCCGGTATTTCTGCCGGCATTCGCCATTGAGAGAATACCTGGCCTGTCATGCTTCAGTGCTAGGGCAGAGGGTTCACATGGGATCTGCCAACCTGGGCCACCAGTTCCGGCACGCCTTGACATAGGATCACTAGAATGAGGGCAACCGCCCTGAATCATGAAATCCTCGATTACTCGATGGAAATGTAGACCATTATAATGGCCAGATTCTACTAACTTGACAAAGTTAGCAACAGTCTGTGGGGCTTCATCGGCGTATAATTTTATCAGGATGTCTCCTGCACTGGTCTTCATCATTACCTGCATGAACCTGCCACTAGCCGGCAGGTCATGAGTGTTACCTTTCGCTATTGCTTAAGCCACGGCCTGAAATGTTGGTCTGCATATGCACGAGCGTAGTCAGCGGGATATCCGGCTGCAATGAGTTGTTGTTCATACGCTAGTTGTTCAGGAGTTATTGAAGCATCTACTGCTCCAATTCCAGCCACTGCTGCATATCCTGCATCTGCATATGCTTTCTCTTGCATAGCAAAGGCGTCACTCTTAGCGCCTCTACTCCTAACGAACAATAATGTTCCCAAAAGTAAGACAATTACAACACCAATTATGCCGATTAACGTGAATGACATACCAAACAATCCTGACTCTGCTTCTGCTTTCTCTGTAGAGTCTGAAGAGTCGTCATTTGAATCTGTTGGGTCTACTGGGTCAACCGGGTCTACAGGGTCTACCGGTGTATCGTCAGAGTCATTGTTTGTGTTGTTGTCCTGGGGTTCCTCGACTATTTCACAACCTTCTGAATCGACAATGACGCCGATTGGTGTTTCAGGGCAGAGATCATTTTCGTTCAATACGCCATCAAAATCTAGGTCCAATATTGGACATCCAACGCCATTGTCACCAGAAAATACTCCAGCTACATCTGGACACTGGTCACCATTAGTTCCGTTTGGATTATCACCAAAACCGTCTCCATCAGTGTCATAATACTGAGTTGGGTCATTTGGTAAAATATCGTTGTCATTGGAAACTCCGTCGCTGTCCAAGTCAGGACAGCCAAATCTATCGATGGTTGAGGTCCCTGGGTTGTTGGGACAGTCGTCAACTTTCCCATCACCAGCGTCAGTTGAATTGAACCCGTCTCTATCGACATCGTTGGCCCACAATTCCTCTTCATTTTGGATGTAGAATGGTTCCGAGAAATGGATGTTATTTGCCTCATCTTCCTCAGAAATCTCACTGTTGCTATCGATGATTAACTTACATCGGTAATCACCTGACGTGGTTTCAGTAGGGATAGTAAAGAAGGCAAAATAATCATCCACACTCGAGGCATTGTAAGACATGGTGTTGCTGACACTCGGGTTATCAGAAGCAGCCTGCGATGAATACATTGTGTTCACTGTCTCGTTATCGCTGTTAACTAACTCGATTAACAACACAAAACTTTGGCCGTAACCGGGGCCGCGCAAATTATTGACAACCCATTGAAGGGTTATTTCCTCATCGGTGAAGGTTTCAGTAGTCGGGCAGCTGAGGCTTTGCGGGGCTAGGTCTGGTAGCGCAGCCGGAACCTCAATAATGTCAACATCATAATCTCCCTGCCCACCGTTAGAAGCAACAGTGAGGGTGAAGGTGTTTTGCTGACCTTCATATTCCATGTTATTCATCGATTCAAACAGTAAACCGTAACTTTGGTTATCAACCGAGGCAATTAGATCGCCAACTGCGTTGGTCAGAGTTGCAGTAAATGGTTGGTTAGTGGTAGAATTGAAATGAATCTCAGTATTCATGTAATCTTCGATTTCAAAGGTGTATACGTCTTCCGTATCTGAGTTGCTCAAGCAACCTGTGCCACTAATTGACGGGTTTCTTCCCAAAGGTATGCCAGATGATGTAGCATCCTGGCCAAGCCCCAGGTCATTTTGGTTTCCACATGTGAACGGCGGCACATAGGCAGACTGATCAGGTTCACCGACTAGCAACCTGTAAGTTCCGCCTGGGTTACCACTAAACCCGCCCCAATATGTGACGTTGACATAGTAGTCTCCTGCGACAAACTCGTAGTCTGTTCCTTCTAATGTCACGGTCTCATCGATATTTGTGCTTCTCCAGCTTCTGTCAATAGACGTCCCGTTTGGTAATAATAATTCCAAGTCAAAATCAGCCCCGCTGATTGGTGCAGTTACTAGCGTAATCTCTAGTGGCTGATTTGCCGAAACACTGACCTTGTATAGATCGGCTTCATCTGTAGAATCCACACAGCCACGAACTTCAGCATCGACATCTAATCCCAAATCAAGTGCAGTAGCTACTTCATCGCCTATGTCAGCACCAGATGCGGCATCGTCTTGGGGCGAGGCGCAGGCGTTGACTCCATTGCCTACGGACAATGAATCGTCGGCGGTTATGGTGTTGTCGCTCTCACTCTTCTCAGCAACCATCTCGTCACCATCAAGAATGATGAAAACATTGTATTCTCCTTCAACAATATTAGTCGGTATTGATGCATTCAAAGTGACTAACTGTGTTGCGTTGATTGCTAGACCAGAAGACCACGTGGTATTACCCAGATTGTGGTCAACCCATGAATTAGTTGTGTCAACGCTGAGGATAACTTCAACCATGAACGGGTCTGCCAAATCAAGGGTTCCGTCATTGATTACCGTGACATCAAATGCCACTAAATCGCCACGGTTTGCGGTGGCTGGGAAACTGACACTATCAACTGCAAGGTTGGGAATCGGGACGCTGTAATTGGTGTAAACGTCAATTGTATAGTTACCATTTCCAGAGAAGTGAGATATGTTAACGTAATAGGTTCCTGGTTGATTTTCAAACGATGAGTCTAACGATGTCACGAACTCGTCTGCGTCGTTAGATGCTCCAGAGGAATCAATTATTGTCCCGTTGGGTTGATGTAAAAGTAGATCAAAATCAACTCCAGAGTCCATAGTCAAAGTAACTGCAATTGTATGGTTTTCAGGGACATCAAAAGCAAAGACGTCCCCCTCATCTGAGGAATCCAAACAGCCAGTGTAGGTGGCTGTTACATTATTACCCATGTTAGTAGGTGAATCGGTCCAGTTTTGTGGCGCATCTTGGCCAGTGTTAGCATCATTTGGCGGGTTTACCCAATCCAAACAGGACTCTGTGTAATTGGTCCATATGTCTAAGTCATAATCGCCTATTGAACTGCTTCCTCCCTGATTATATGGGAAGACTACAATCCAATAAGTGCCAGGTGTTGATTCAATTGTTGAGCCAACGCTGGTAACTGTTTCCACAGGGTCGCCATAATATGAGGTATCTGCAGCAAAGTATGAGCCATTATCCTCAAACGCTAATGCTAGATCGTAATCATTCTGATAATTGGACATGGTCACATCAATATTGTAGTCTTGGTCCATGGTAAATTCATACCAATCTTCGATGTCAGTGGTGTCTGCGCAACTGGTAAAGGAGGTTGTTGGATTGTTGCCCAAATCCTTAGCGGTGTTGGTTGTTGCGTTGCCAGCATCTCCGGGCGAGCCTCCATCATTTTGGATGGCTGGGCATGGTTGGCCAACCGCCTGTCTGATTTCTTTTCTGAGGTCATCCAGCAAAATTGGTTCACCGAGAGGATTAGTTTGCAAGTCATGGTTATCCTCATCGAATACTCCATGAACACTAATCATTGGTGAAAGTGCAGTAATTATGAACATAAGTCCAACTAAAAATCGTATATTACGCATGTCGCTCACGATGTGGTGTGCGCGCCGCTAAGTTATGAAACTACGGGCATAAGGTTAGTCAGCCAGTGATTTGGGTGAGGAAGCATTAACCGCTTTTGAAACGCCTGCCTCATAACGCTTGAAATTGTTAACAAACATATCGGCAAGGTCATCAGCAGCCTTATTGTACGAGTCGGGGTTTTCCCAAGTCTGAATCGGTTGTAATACTTCACTCGGAACATTTGGACAAGTTGTTGGAATGGCAAATCCAAACCGCTCATCGATGACATAATCTACATCATCTAAGTCACCATCTAATGCAGCATTCAACATCGCTCTGGTAAGTTTGAGTTTCATTCGATTTCCGACGCCGTATGGCCCGCCACTCCATCCAGTATTGATGAGCCAAGCTTTTGCATCGTGTTGCTCCATCTTACTAGACAATAAATCAGCATACACTCCGGGGTGCATTGGCATAAATGGTTCGCCGAAACAGGCGGAAAACGTTGCTTGTGGCTCCTTAACTCCGATTTCCGTTCCAGCCACCTTAGCAGTATATCCAGAAATGAAATGATAAGCTGCTTGCTCTGGTGTCAGTTTTGAAATTGGCGGCAGGATGCCGAAAGCGTCGCAAGTTAGGAAAATGACATTCTGAGGGTGCCCCCCTGTAGAATCTGCGGTTCGATTATCAATGAATTCAATCGGGTATGAGCCGCGTGTGTTTTGCGTCTTCGTGGTGTCGTGGAAATCGGGCACCCCGTTTTCATCCATCACGATATTCTCAAGAATTGAGCCAAACCGACGGGTTGTCCCGAATATTTCTGGTTCGTCCTCCTCTGACAAATCGATTAGTTTGGCGTAGCATCCACCTTCAAAGTTGAACACTCCGTTAGT
>DAWS01000031.1:0-474 GCA_002506025.1 Euryarchaeota archaeon UBA111
TGTTTGGCCATTTATCACCATAGGAACTTCTCCAAATCCTTTCTGTAATCTTCTTCCCAGTGTTCCTTCTGCTTGATAGCCAACAAAACACAAAGAATTCCGTTCCTCATGAGCCCAATTCTTGAAGTATTCCATAACCGGTCCTCCATTGAGCATACCTGAAGTTGCTAGCACAATACACGGCGAAGTGTCCATAATTATGCTCTCTCTTAACTCTCGACCTTTAACAGGCCTGAACCACTCACTGGTGAATGGATTTTCACCATCGTCTTGTAATAGAGAACGCTTCAAACTGCTGGTAAGGTATTCTGGATGTGAGGAATGAATTGCTGTCGCTTCTTGTATCATACCATCGAGCCAAACAGGTACTGGTTTGACGGTACCAGAGCGGAATAGCTCGTCAATTGCAATCATTACTTCCTGGCTTCTACCCACGGCGAATACAGGACAAATGAGTTTACCACCACGCTGAAT
>DAWS01000031.1:857-5179 GCA_002506025.1 Euryarchaeota archaeon UBA111
TCACCAGATGCGCCATAAGTTGATTCTATAATCAAAGTCTCAACCTTGGGAAATCTGGTATTTGCAGCATCAAACAACCATGATTTTTCGTATTTTTGGTCCCCACTAAACACAATGTTGTGCTTGCCGTCAGCGACATGCATGTGTAATGCTGATGATCCCAATATATGCCCTGCATTTGACATTGTCAGCTTGATGTCTGGGGTGATATCGGTAGTTTCTCCCCATTCGACATCGACTACATGTTTCATGCATGTGCGGATATCTTCCATGTCATATGCTGGTCGCTTTCCTTCTGCCCCGCCCACTTTTATGTAATCGGTTTGTAACAACAACATGAGATCTCTCGTTGGAGGTGTGCAGTAGACTGGACCTCGGTATCCATACTTGAACAATACCGGCAACATTCCTGCATGATCTAAATGCGAATGTGTCAAGACAACAGCATCAAGTTTCTCCAATGGTAAGGCCTCTGGGGCAGTGAAGTATGGCATTGGGTCAGTGTCTGAAGCAATATTTACCCCAACATCTACCATCACCCTAGACTCATTGGTTGTAACTAAGTGGCAAGCACGACCAACTTCTCGGTATGAACCCAATGCGGTTATTCTTACCCATGTGGAACTAGGGCGCTTCGGACGGTGGATGTTCAAACCAAAATCCTTGAGCAGTTTTTTCCGTTCATCTGCAATACTATTGCGATAAGAGCGAACATCGTGAACCGATTTGGAAAATATTGGCGGTGTTCGCTCAACTTTTGGAATCCATCCAGTCTGGTTACGAATCTCATTGACATTCGCGCCTCTTCGACCGACTGCCTCTCCTGGATTTTGACATTGAATAATCACCTCACTAAAACAAGCATCAAAATAAATCTGTGAAATTTCTGCTTCTTCAGGTATTACCGATTCGATAATTGACTTTGCTTCTTGCTGTGGCTTTACGATACTTGGGTCTGGTCTTATCTTGATTTTGCGTTTAATTTTTTTCGCGATTTTTCCAACCAGTCCGTCGCCGCCACCAAACTTCTCTGGTTCATTGGTAACAATGGCAATGTTACCTGCTTCTAAACCAACTTTGTACTCGATAGATTTGGGGACTATCTTAGCAATCTCGTCTTTCAATTCTTTAAATGTGAGGCGCATATTTTCACCCAGTGTAACCACAGTTTAGCAACACATGTGTCAAGCACAATGCAGTAAACTGCGGGAATAGTAAATCAAGAAAGTAATTTGTTGATTTGGTCTTGAGTTTGTAATACGAAACCATCTTTTTCGGTGATAACAGCAAGATCCATGCCGTTGCCTGAGGCTGCATCACGCTGTCCAGATGCGTGTAGGGCTCGGGCAGCAAGTTTCAATGCTTCGGTCTCAGTCATATCGGGCTTGAAGCCATCTTCCAAAACACCATACATGTATGGCGATCCTGAACCTGTTGCACAGTAAACATCCGGAATTGAGCCACCGGCGGAGTCAATAGAGTATACGTGACCGCCATCTTCATCAACGCCAACTATGAGTAGTTGAACCCAATGTGGTCGTCCCGAGAGTATATTTGCAGTCAGAGTGGCTGCTCCCTTAACAGTCATCGATTGTTGTCGACGCAATTCGAACAAAGCGACCTCTGCTGAAAGTGTCCTAGAGAGGGATTGAGCGTGTCCAACTAAACCTGCAGTAGTGAGCGCTAGTCGGTCTCCTATTTTGAACAACTTCTGAACTGATTTGTTAGCAATAAAATGACCCATTGTCGCTCTGTGGTCAGCACCTACGACGACTCCTCCTTTGAATGTAATACCGAGTGTACTGGTACCAGTTTTAAGCACATTTGTGTTGTTGTCCATCATCATCAATATTCCCCTAATGTCGGCACCTTTTGAACATTGGTGCGAAGTATGCTACATCACAATATATTTCAATATTGATATTCGTCCGCCAGATTACCATCGAGAAACGGAAGCGATTGATTAAAAGTATCGCAGTATTATTGTGCTAGGAGCATTGAGGTTACAACATGAAGCGCAAGAAAGAGGACGATACTCGTCAGTCCTCCCTTGACTCATTCGCTAATGTTGAACTGCCAAGTATGCCCGATTTGGACAAATTAGCGAAAGCAGACAAAATGCTCAAAGAAGCAGATGCCGGAAAACAGAAAAATGCTACCTCGTCACTCAAGACTTTTGAAATGCCGAGTATGTCCGGGCAAAAACCGAAAAATCAGGTACCTTCGACCAAGATATACCACAATTTAGGCAACAAATACCCTGACCCACCAATTACTTCCAGTGATATAGGCTTGGTAGTGCACCGGGCAGTGTTGAACGACATAACCGGGACCTCGACATTATTAGATTGGTTAGCAGACGGCCACGCCTCCATTGTTGAAATGGGGCGACTGATAAAGCGAGACACTGAATTCAATGCTGCACTTGATGCCATGCACACATTTATCGAAGGAGATTTAGGAGGTCAAATCATACAACTGACTGATACGCGTCTAATGCTGCTCCCACCTGGTTGTCGGGGTCTCAAGGGAGTTGAAATGGAAGCTTTTGCCGCTGGTGCTGAGGAACTCGGGCGGAGACGATTGTGATGCAAGAATCGCCTGTTGCCATACCCTGCCCTGTGTGTAATCAAGAGGGCGAGGTCTACATGATTGCACACATCGATGAAATCCCCTACTTTGGCGAGCACACACAGGTCACAGTGATGTGCCATTCCTGCGGTTGGAAGCAAACTGACTTTATCCCTGCTGAAGGGCAAAAAGCAGGTTGTTGGTCTCTATTAATGGTTGATTCAAAGCAATTAAAATCGCGTGTAGTGAGATCTTCTTCTTGCACTATAAGAATACCCGAACTTGACCTTCAAGTAAACCCTGGGAGCAATGCCACAGGCTATGTTTCGAATGTTGAGGGCGTGTTAAATCGATTTGTTGAAGTTATTAACATGGTTCTAAGAGATTTGCAAAATGATGTATCAACTAAAATTATGGAAGACCAAACTCCCGAGTTTCTACAAACAGTTGATGAAATAAGTCAACTTGAGGGTATTCTCACTCGTTTAACTGATATTGGTGGCACCCAGTCAGAACCGTTCACGATTGAATTACTCGACCCTCATGGACATTCTATGATTATAGATGATGCTGCCACTGAAAGAGAATTAACCACTGAAGAAATAGCAACATTGCCCACTGGACCTGACCCAGCGGTGTTTTCAGCATGATTATTTCGAGTCATCAGCGAGGAATTCACTGACCATATGTTCGGTTTGCGAACGCAGCTCTTGGTGATTGCTCATCCAATCTGTCGCCTTATCTATACAAATCTGTTTCATCTCGCCGGCCAAAATTTTTCCGCTACGATAATCTGAATTTAATTCGGCAAGATATCCATCATCCTGTTCAAAGAAATACATCAAATATTGATATGCGACATCGATGTCTGGGTCGCCACCGAGGCGTCGATGTTCCTCAATAGTTGATTGGCCACCCGAATAGGCTTTCTTTATCTTTTTAGTCACAGTAGCAATGTCGTCGTCGAGGAAGATTGTGGTTTTTGGTTTGCTACTACTCATTTTCTCGCCGGTTAAACCTACCGCAAAATGGTGATACGTAGATGACGGTGCTAGAAGACCCATACCACCTAATTTTCTTTCCAACTGCAGAAGTTTAATTCTGATGTTGTTGATGTCTTTTCTTGTTGCACTCGGAACGATAATTGTACCTTGTTTGGGGTTTGAATTAATGTCTGAAAAGCCCAATTCCACCAAGTGGGTAACCACTTGCGAAAAGACGCTAGCAACTTTTGCTTTGTCTATTCTACCGTTAGGTTGTTGACCGAACAACTCAGCGTTATCGTCTTGAACTGAAAGTCCGATTAACACTCCCGGACCATTGTTATCCTTGACATTAAACCAGTTTGATTTTGATGCAATGCCTCTTGTTAATCTGAGGTGAGGGTCTTGGTCTACTCCTACTGGCACGACTATTGGTCGCAGTCCGCCGTAATCCTCAGTTTGGGGATGTAAAATATCCCCTACTTGCACCATGGGAGCTTGAACGTGAGCAAGGTTGGTTTCGCCCTTGAAACCATATATCGATTCAAATTCACTCAGATTGGTCCGCTTGCCAAGTTGGAAACCTAGGCGTTGGACATCTGCCCGGGTTGACTGAAAGTATACATTTGTTAAATCCGGATTCAAACCGAGGGCAGCGTAATTTGCTACATATTCCTGAAGCGCTATCTCTCTTCCCTTTGATAGACTTACCCCTCGTGTGGCTTGGCTCTCCAAATCTGCCACGGCAATTGTAACGTCACCGCCTAG
>DAWS01000031.1:5592-12654 GCA_002506025.1 Euryarchaeota archaeon UBA111
TTATCACCGGTCTTTTGGGCTTGCAAAACTAGTTCTAAATCACGATGGGCAAATACAATGCCACGCCGATGTAAGTGAGACGGATTGGGCAGTGTAAGATTACCAAGATTTGACAAACCAAATTGTTCAATAATTCTCGAATAGTCAGTGGATTGGGTACTACTCCAAGGATCGATGCTCAAATCTCCATCAACCACAGGACACCCCTCAAGGATGACTCAATAGCCTTATTTCATCAAGGCTTCGATAAATTAGTGGCATTAATTGTGTTATTGTTCAGATTTTTGCTTTGCCAGCGGGCCCAATCCCTCGCGCTTGAGGATCACTAGCATAGATAGGATGGCTACTGCTCCAACTCCTAGTGCTGCATATGGTAACCAATCTGCACTATCAACGGCTCTTGGTTCGACCAACCATGTGAATACTAAATTATCCTGGTCGACAAATCGTTTAGACCACTTGAACAAATCCGTTGTTTCATGAGCCGCAATGGTAATTGCTGAGGTGTGATTATTCCAAAATTGGCTAATTCCCATTATATCATAATATTCGCTTTCGACTGTTATATTTACTGAACGTCCGTCGATCACGCTTAGGTGGAGGTATTGATTACCTGCTTTACTATAACCTTCTTGGGTGTGTCTTTTGTTTGTAATATCTTCTAATGATTCGCCATGAGATTCGACGCTAATCAATTCTGCTTGACCAAGATCAATCATCCAAGTTACTGGGACATTCCATCTTTCCGGGAATAATTCTGTGCATTGCTCTTTGATTAGTGATTCAAAACTTATGACATAATTACCATCCTCAGGTGATATTGAATGGTCGAATTCGTAGCATCTGCTTTTTGTCCAATAGGACCATGCCTGACCCCAAGTTGTTAGCCAAGCATCGGCTTCGTTGGCAATGTAATCCTCAATATCAGAATCATGCCTAATTGTCGCCTCGTTGACTCGCCCAATCCAATACATATTGACTAGTCCACCCTCTTCAACAGCTGCTTTTACATCGTCAACTGAACCAATTATTTGCTCTAAACTTCCACCTCTACGGCCCAAGTTAAACCAATCCCATAGATCGGTCGGTTGGTCTGTTGAATTGTGCCAAGCAGTGTAATCTAGACCATTTACATCACCATGGATAACAAAACCTTGCTGAGAAATGATTTGATGTTGGGACATTGTAAGACCATTTGGAGAATAGGTCGATATGGGGTTTTCTCCCCATGCATTTGCTACGGTTCTTTGTTGAATGTAATTTCGACACTCTGCAGCGACAGCACCCGGATCGGCTTGCCATGACAGACCAGGAATTCCGTAACAACCGAATTCGTCGCCATTATTCAGCCTCTCCTGAACAAGATTGGTATTCAACCACCCGTCCTCATCCCAATTTTCTTCGGCTAACGAGGCGGGAGTAAAGACTAAGCATAGTATCATGGTTAATACACAAGTTGTAGTTACTTTGCTGTTCAAGCCATCACAGTCCTAGCATAAGTCGCTCCATTGAGTTGTTTTTGATACTTCGTATTGGTAATCTGAAAAACAATCCACAAACGTCAGATTATCGTCCTCATATGAAGTAACTATCAAAGAGTCGTTATCACTGCAACAAATATGGACAAGCAGTCAGGCCAATTAGAGGACGCTTGGCGAATCCTTGAGCATCACTGGAAAATACAACCTCGCAGGGGAGGTATATCGTATACACCGGGTTATTCTATTCTTAGGTTCATTTTCTCACCAATAATTAGAGGTATTGCACGCATAAAAGCAACAGGTTCTGAACACATACCCGGCCGAGGTGCAACGATCCTAGCTGCTAATCACTTGTCCCATGTTGACCCGATTTTAGTGATTGCATCATCGCGCAGAAAAGTTCACTACCTAGCAAAAGATGCTCATTTTAAGAATTTCTTTCTGCGCCTTTTCATGAACTCTACTGGCCAAATTGAAACCCATCGAGAGGAAGGTGGTGACGACGCGCTTGCCTCAGCAGCTGATGTTCTCGCCGCCAATTCAGCACTAGGGATTTTTCCTGAAGGAACTAGATCGAAAAGGACGGAAAAACCATTTCTGCTGCCCGGCAAAACCGGAATTGCTCGATTGGCAGCATCGTTTCCCCGTGCACCAGTAATACCGATTGCGCTGGTCGGCACCAGGACCATGATGGCGCCACAAAAGGATAAGTTTCCCAAAGTTTGGTTACCAGTTCAGGTAAATTATGGTAAAAAAATAACCTGGATAGATTGGTTAGGTAGCGCAGAAGGTGGCGGTATGACTGCTAGAGATGTTGAAGAATTATCAACCCTAGATGATCATGAAATCAAATCTGCTATAGCAAAGTTATATCGGAAATTCACCGATCAATTAATGCAGAGTATCAGTTCACTAGGCGCCCCATAAGCGGTTGAAGAGAAAATTATCAAAGACTGGCTTTATTTCGTAGGGTTGGTGGTAGTATGAATGAATATCTTGACCTCATACGCAGAATTCTAAATGAAGGCGAAGAGAAAGGTGACAGAACCGGTACTGGAACTCTATCTGTATTTGGCCACCAAATGAGATTTGATCTTGCCAATGGTTTTCCTATGGTAACCACAAAAAAACTACACCTAAAATCAATTGTATATGAGTTATTGTGGTTTCTAAAAGGTGACACGAACGTAAAGTATCTGCAGGAAAACGGCGTTAGAATTTGGAATGAATGGGCCGATGCGGACGGAGATTTGGGGCCAGTATATGGCAAACAATGGCGTAAATGGGAGGCCAAAGATGGGCGAATAATTGACCAGGTTGAGAATGCTATAGAGATGATTAAGACCAATCCAAATAGTCGACGAATAATAGTATCTGCCTGGAATGTCGGCGAGTTAGAAGAAATGGCCCTGATGCCATGTCATGCCTTTTTCCAGTTTCATGTCGCCAACGGAAAATTAAATTGTCAACTCTACCAACGTAGCGCAGATGTATTTCTCGGAGTTCCGTTTAACATTGCATCTTATGCGTTGTTAACGCACATGATGGCACAAGTATGCAAATTGGAACCTGGAGTATTTGTTCATACAATCGGCGACGCACACCTATACAATAATCATCTAGAGCAAGCAAAACTGCAAATTTCGCGGGAACCACTGGAACTGCCCGAACTAAGGTTAAACCCTGAAATCACCAACATCGATGAATTCGATTTTAGCGATATCGAGGTAATCAATTACCAACATCACCCACATATTGCTGCACCAATTTCGGTTTGAGTGATTCCATGCTGACAATGATTTTTGCTTGCGACAAATCTAACGCAATCGGCAAAGATGGTGACTTACCATGGCGTCAGTCAACAGATCTTCAACACTTCAAGCGGATTACATTGGGGGGAACAATAGTAATGGGTAGAAAAACCTGGGATTCCCTGCCGGGAAAACTGCCAGATAGAAGACACTTAGTAATGACCAAGAGCCCGCGTAATGATATCGAAACAACCTCGTTTGAGGGAGTCATGGAATTGGCAAAAGATGAAGAGATTTTCATCATTGGTGGTGGTGAAATCTACCGATTATTTTTACCCCATGTTGATAAAATTCATCGAACAGTGATACATTGTGAAGTAGACAATGCTGACACTTATGCACCAGAGTTGAGCGAACAAGAATTTTCTTTGACATCGTCTAATTTCACCCCAAAGACAGAGCGAGATGATTTTGACATGACCTTTGAGATGTATGAAAAAATCAGATGATTACTCTGAGTTTTGGTATTCCGTAACTCTGACGCCTAACCTGCCTGTTAACGCTTCACGCTGCATAATACGGTGGTATTTTTTTTCAAATGCGGATTTCAAATCAATTTTCATTGCAATAGAATGTCCCATTAGTAGAATCAGAATATCTGCCATCTCTTCGGCACATTCCTCCAACGGCTTCCCTTTGGTTATTGCTGCCGATAGTTCTCCCAATTCTTCAACGGTAAGTGCTATCCTGTAACCCATATCGTGGCCGTTTTTACCTGCGAAATCATGTTTGTGATGAAATTCTGCAACCTTCTTCATCATTACATCCCATTCGCCGTCTGGCTCATGAGCAACCCAGTCAAGCACTGACATACCGTCCATGAGTTGAAATAAACGAGACGCAGAATATATCTTTCCACACTAGTCTAGAAGTGACAAGATTGAATGTATTACCGGGTCTAAGCGCTCATTTGCTTGTGATGAAACCATCTCATGTGATAATTCAGCACTCGGATCACCCGGCTCCCTGCCCGCTGCCCAATTCGAAGAAATACAAATTGCAGAGTATGGGATATTCAATTCATTAGCAAGTTTTACTTCTCTGGCCATTGTCATACCAACCATCTCACCACCGAGTCTTTCAATCGCATCGACCTCAGCACGAGTTTCGAAATGAGGCCCATGTGCTAGCCAATATGTGTAATACATTTTTTCAGATGGAGAGAAGTTTTGTGATTCCCTTAGACTAACTTCTAATTTTGAGTTTAGCTCCACAGAGAATGGTTCTGTTACTGATGTGAACACAGCAAATGTGTCATTGTAACTAGTTGAGACACCAGTAAAATCAATGTATTGATCTGCTAAAGCAACTTTGCCAGGGGGGAAATCCTTCACTATCGTTCCGGTTGAGCAAACCGAGACAATGATTTCGCATCCAGATGCCTCAAGAGCCTTGATATTTGCTTTGTGATTAATCATGTGTGGTGGTTTGTTGGCATCACCTTGATTGTGATGGCGCTGAAGAAATATCAATTCCTTGGGTTGTCCTTCACAGTCTATGGTAATGCACCTGAGAGGGACTATTCCGAATTCGGTTTCGGCGTTGATATCATCAATTCTAACCACAGACATGTTATTACTCAGGAGGAAGTCTTGGTGTTGTCCTTTGATATCAATTGATATTAGGCCGGTTCCACCGATAACACCAATTCGGTCCATGTGCCGAATCACCTCAAGTAGTCTATTCTTGTAAGCGAGCAATCAAGTCGGCTTTCTTTCCGGAGACCGGTTTTCCAGCGGCTTTTAGCAGGTCTTTGAGTTCAGCAACTGTCATGCTTTGATAGTCAACATCTGCTGTGCCTGAATCATCTGATTCTTCCACCGGTTCTGCGTCAGCAACTTCTTCTGCTGGTGTTTCGTCCTCGGATGGCGATTCATCTGCAGTTTCAGATTTTTCAGAATCTGGCTCCATAGCCTCGGCAGCATCCAGAATTGATGGTGAATCTGCTGCTTCTTCCTCCATTGCCGCAGCGAGAGCTGCTGCTTTCTTGGCCTTTAGTTCAGCAGCGACACGTGCTTCTTCGGCATGAATCTCGTCCAATGTTGGACCCTTTTCAGTTACTACACCTGACTGTAGCAGCTGACTCTTGCGAATAGATACTGACTTTATTGGATATACAGGCTTGACAGCTTTTCTGATGTCTTCCTCTAGCTCACCACCAAGAATTGATTCCTGAAGCTTAGCGTAGGTGTTTTTGGCCGCGTAGCCTAGAAGTAGGTCCTTGGTCTTAGAACGCATAACTTGCTTTACGGAAGTCTGAACTCGCTTTTGGGTGATAATTAGTGGTTTCAATCTAACTAGATAGCCATCGTTGGTGACAACATCGACCACATCGTCGATTTTTCCGCGGTAGCGGCGAATCTGCCTCCTTGTGTGATCGGTTTGGTGGTGGTGACCAATGAAAGTTGTTAGTGCATCTTGACCAACACATTCGTCAACTCTGAATCGCAATATAACGTGCATTTTAGTGAAATCACCATTAAATTCCTGTAGAGTCATTTCATAGACTCTGCCGATTATGTGTTCGTCTGACTCACCGAGAGTTTCTCCAATGTTCTTGAAATCCCATGGATGGCGTGGTGCACGGATAGTATACCATCGCTTCATTTTCCACTTGTCACGTTGCTTACGTGCTGCTGCACGTGCCTTTGCACTCACTTTCTTTGCCATCGATATCAACTCGGTTAGTCTTGCGGGGGCTACCCCACTTGCAGGTTGCCGACTAACCTCCCCTATTTGAAAGAGACTATTGACAAGTTTGAGGAACTATTTGCGTATCAACAAACCTCATCAATGACAGACAAGTCCGAGCCACATGGCTATTCATCATGTCAATTGCCGAGTCTCTGCCAGTGGTTTGGACAACTTATCTGCAATTACTGATGCTATGTCATGGTTGTGTGGCGATGCTGAGCTTTTAATCGTCGACCGAACCACATCATATCATGGCTCTGAAATTAATTTGATAACCGCAAAAGTTGGAAAAAATCGAGACATAAAGGCATTCTTTTCCAAACTAAAGTCTGGTAACTACTCTGATATTCGTCAAAATATCACTGACAGAATTGATGATAGTAACACTTTACACCTGCGATTGTGCTTAGATTCACTGATTGCAAGTAATATCAAATTTGCAGACAATAAAGACAAGACGGTAAAGTGCAACATCAAAATCAAGGTATATCCGGGCCAAGACATTATCGAGAATCTCGACACCTTCATTGCCTCCTGTTAACCTTTTTTAGAATCATAAAAGTTGTGGAAATTCACAAGAGATTAAGTATCCCTAGTGACAGGAATTATCTGAGGAGAAATCATGCCACATGTAGTTACATCAGGATGTGTAGACCACAAATACCAAGAATGCGTAGCAGTTTGCCCTGTAGATGCATTTAGAGAAGCCGAAACATACCTAGTTATTGACCCGGATGAATGCATCGACTGCGGAGCATGTGTTCCAGAATGCCCTATAGATGCGATATTTGCCGATACTGATGTCCCAGACGACGAAGAAGAGTGGATTGATCGCAATGCTGACGAATCCATCGACGCCGAAATCGCTGAGGGTGAATCCCCAGTCCTAGCGGACTGAATAAACAAGGTGATTCTATGATTGACCTAGATTTTAACAAATTCCGTAGCGGTAGCGAACTCCTGAAGCGAGGTTTCGCCAGAATGCAACAAGGTGGCGTCATAATGGACGTCGTAAATCCCGAACAAGCGGCAGTTGCAGAAGATGCTGGAGCTGTTGCTGTAATGGCTTTAGAAAG
>DAWS01000031.1:13046-19300 GCA_002506025.1 Euryarchaeota archaeon UBA111
CTTGATTGCACATCAATTCCAGTCATGGCCAAATCAAGAATTGGCCACGAAGGTGAATCAAGAGTGCTAGAGTCAATGGGTGTTGACATGATTGATGAATCTGAAGTATTGACCCCGGCTGACCCATACTTCCACATCAACAAGAAAGATTTTGAAATCCCATTCGTTTGTGGTGCCACTGAACTCTCAGAAGCTGTTAGAAGAATCTACGAAGGCGCCGCAATGATAAGAACCAAGGGTGAAGCTGGGACAGGGAATGTCGTCGCAGCAGTTACCCACGCTAGAATTATAGATCAAGAAATCAAACAACTACAAAATCTTGATGCAGAAAAGTTGTCAGCAGCAGCTGACTCGATTATTTCCCGATACAGTGTGCTTGCAGACCAATCATCCTTACCAGGAACATACGATATGACACCGTTCGGGCCAATAGATGATCACATGCACAACGAGGTAGTGCAAATTTTGTCAGAAATAAAAGATATCCAAAGACTACCAGTAGTGACTTTCTCCGCTGGTGGCATCGCCACGCCCGCCGACGCATCGCTGATGATGAGGATGGGCATGGATGGAGTTTTTGTTGGCTCTGGTATATTCAAGTCTGATGACCCAAAAACTATGGCTGATGCAATTGTGCTTGCAACCGCTCACTATGATGACGGCGCAAAGGTTGCTGAAGCAATGGCCATGACCATGGGTGACCCCATGAGGGGTGACGAATTGGAAACTCTCGAGGTCAGACTCGACCAGCGTGGATGGTAAATTTTACTCCAGCGGAGTTCCAACACCTTCTTCGCCCAGTGTCCATTTGAGTGTTTTTACCACTCCCTGCAATGCCTTGTGGTTTCTTGCAGCCTCTTTCATTCCATCAAGGTCACCTTTCTTGCGACATTGCTCGTACCAGTTTTTCCATTGCACCAATCTATCCTCAGCACCCTCAAGCATAGCCTCAATCTCAGCCCAAGTGCGATTGTAAGAGCGATATGGTTGATCTGACTCTTCGGACATGGTAACGAGTTTCCGTGAAGTCGGTCCTATTTATCCTGTGTGACTTTTTGATGCTTTGAATATCTTTCATTGACCAAGCATAGATTGCTTGAAATCTCGACCCCATCACCAATTACGCAATTAGTTAAGCTAGTATTAGCATTGATGGTAACATTTTCACCGATAACTGACCCAATGATGATACAGTTGTCACCAATTTTAGAATTTTGCATGACCAAACTATCTTCGATTTGACATCCATTGCCTATGGTAGATTCTTGGCAGATAACTGAACGGATTACTGGGGATTCAGCAGATGCACTTGCGATAAGGTATCCATTGTCAGCAGTGAACTCGCCAATGGGAAGCGAGAATGGCAGTGATTGTGTATTCTTTACTAGATAATTTTGCGCACTTATTAGTTCGGAAGGTGTGCCGATATCAAACCATGCTCCATCTAGTTTCACGCCATATATTGGTAATCCCAGCTGTAGTATCTTTGGAAATAATTGACGGCTGAAATCATATTTTTGACCGGCTGGGATTAACTCCATTACCTCTGGCTCAATTATGTACAACCCTGCATTGATAACGCTACTAAATGCTTCTTCTTCAGTTGGCTTTTCCAAAAACTTCACTACGAACCCTTGCTCTAAATTACCATCCAATGACCCATTGTGAGTAGATGCCAGACCAACAATTCCGAACTGCGTTGGGTCTTCTACCTCCCACAATGCCATTGTAACTTTAGCGCCAGAATGTCGATGGGCTTTCACCATCAAACTAAGGTCACAAGATAGTACTGCATCTCCTGAGGCAACAAAAAATGTCTCTGTTAATTTATTGTCTAGTAATTTGACACTCCCAGCCGTCCCCATAGGCGAATTTTCTCGGTTTACAGAGCATTTAATCATTAATTCTTTATTCCATGTATTGACTAATTCACTCAAACTCTCGCCTTGATAACCAGTAGTGACGATTATTTCACTGACATCAGCACTGACAAGAGCATCTCTGACATAATCAATTACAGGTTTGCCTAATATGTTTACGAGGGGTTTTGGTCGGTTTTCTGTCAGTGGGAGTAGCCGAGTTCCTTGGCCTCCAGCCATTATGATGCCAAGCATAGATTGACCCCTAGCGTCGCCTAGTCGAATTAACATCAATACGTCGCATATTCTTCTTCTTCTCGGATTTTCTAGATTTCCCTTTTGAGGCAAAATCTTCTTGGCTCAAACCGCCAAAGGTAATACTGCCTTTGGACAACAAACTTTGCGTAAGATTATCCGCTACAGATTCGGATTGGGCGCCTGTTTGCATCTCTTTGGCAACGGCTGCATTGTGATCAGTAAGCCAAGACTTTCTTTCTTCTCTGACAGACTTTAATTCATCTCGAGCCTTATTGACATCAACCATTAATTCCTCAATTTTTGCATGCACATCATTGGCTTTTTCCTTTAATTCAACAAACTCTGTGTGAAATCTATCACCTTCGGATTTTAAGAAGTCACGATGCGCAAAAGCCTCATCGACTTCTGGGGTTTTCTCGTTGAGCCTTTCAACCGCTTGAATCATTTCGTTGTGAGCGGCATCGGCTTCAGATTTTAATGTCTTAATTGCTGCATCAATATCACTCATATCTACTTCAACCATCTTGAATTTAGTTACCTCAGGTTCTAGTTCCTCGATTCGCTTTGAGAATTCTTTAATTTTCTTGACCATCTCTTTTTCCTTATTTATCCCGACAGATGTCGTCTCAAACTTTTTCTCGAGAGTGTCCACCTGCTGTTTTAAGTCAGCATATTCTGCTGTCGCAGAGCGTTTTGTGTTGTGATCTTTGCGTTTTCCCTTAATTTGAGAAATTAAATCACGCATTTGGCTTTGAATTGTGTTCCTTTTTTCTTTGAAGGATTTTATTTCTGCACGCATGGCTCTGACTTCTGCGATAAGCAACTCAATTTTGCCACGATGTTCTTTGTATTGACTTTGGACTGAGTTTCTCTTCTCAGCTGAAACTTTTGCCTGGGCATTGAAATTATTTCTAGTCTCACGCATTTTCCGTACTTTCGTTTCCATTGCATGAAGTCTCTCACGTAGGTCTGCATCAGGTCGTTCTTCACCATCATTCAGTCTACCGCGCATGAGTTAGCCTATGAGTTCTCCATTTCAAAATTATGCCTCGTAAAATCATTCTCAAACTATGACATAAGTAAGCAAAGTTGATGAAAATAAAGTCCCAACAACACCAATTAAATTAAACACAACCGACGATGCTGACCTGATTTTTTCTTTGAAAACGGAGCGAATTCTGACATTCATTTGCGACCCTATCAGTAATTCGCCACTAACTTCCTCTAACCTCACACTAACTGTTGCCTCTCCAAACCTTTCCGGCAGTAAAGTTTGCCATGCTACAGTGCCGTCACGCAACAGTGCGGACATTATTGCTAGAACATCTTGATTACCTGCTTGAGCTAAGGGGACGCCAGTATCTGGCCACACTTTCTCCTCACCTGGTGCTAGTGAGTAGGTAAGAGCTAAATCATGAGGGCGAAAATCAGGAGATTGGACTCTGAGAACCACTGTTTTTGCTACCTGCGACATATTGTGCATGTAGGTAAACAAATTCGCCTTTCCATGGACTACATTCTCCATATCAACTTCAAAGATAATGTCATCTTTTACCAGTTGCCTTCCTGCAGACAAATCCTCCTCAATTCGACCAATCATACGGAAAAATGCGGGGCATTTATTTTCTAAATGGTCGATAATCACCAACCACTCTTCAATGGTGAATATCTCATGATTTCTAACATATTCAACTCCCGCTTTGGTAAATATCTCACCAAATTCTGCCTCAACTGAAGACAGGTCGAGACCTTGTGAGTGCTTATACAATGTCATCATCATTTTCTCACGAGCAAATCTTGGATCTACTCCGCGTTTAACATTAGCTTCAACCTCAACAACAAAGGCCTCATATTCTGATTTTAACAGAGGATCTAACTGAGCCTTAACCAAATCTGAAAACACCATATCTAGGGTCGAGGGGTGGATTGGAGAATTGTAAGCATTGAGTAGGCCTGTGCGTTCTGCCATGTTAAAACTTGATGACCTCGTTGCTATGTGTTGACCCATTGACAATACAGTCAACGAAAACGATAGTGCAAGGAAGTATTTGCCCATGTCAGTTTGTATACCATAAAAAGCAATTGCAGACAGCGAAAAAATCGCTAACAATGCGCACATCAGTGAAAAGAAATGCTTTGTAACTGAACGCTTTATTGAGTCCTCGAGCGGTTCGTAACCATGTAGTGATTTGATGGATAAATGCTTGGATTGTGCAGACTTGACTTGCGTCTCGAATGATTTTATTGTTAAGTTAACTCGATGACGATGAAGTGCGAGTGATAATATGTATCCCAGAAGAATAACGAACACTAACACAACTAAGATGCTGGAAAAACTTTGTCCGACTGTTGGTTCAATGAAGTCAACCCACCAACTAGGAGAAGAATTAGAATAAGCCCAAGCACCAAAATATGCCAATACTGCAAAACCGGGTAGGAACAATAAGAGTCTTATTCCAAAGGATATCAATTGCTTATCGAAAGCATACAAAAATGACTCATTGTTCCACTTGCCTATCTGCTTAATTGAGTTCGAGCTTAGGTTTTTGACTTTGTCCGCAAATGGTGATGAATCATCTTGTTTAGTTTCAGTCTTTAGGCCATCACCCGACGAATCCACAGTGTTCTCATCTTCGGCAGGTTCTTCATCGCCCATATCAACACCATCTTGTGCAGTTTAAATCAGGATAAAACCTCATGTGAGTATTCGTTTGGCAATGTCCTCATCAAGTTGTATTAAGACATCACCAACCTGATAAGTTTGAGGACCTAGTGACTTGATTTTGGTTCCGACACAAAGACCCATGTCATTGAGTTGTGACATGTCGTTCGGTCCAGCAACAATCATTTTAATTTCGGCAGATTCTCCATTGGCTAGTTGGATAATGTCTCGCATCCCCTTTGCGGCTGAATTAACCCTCAATTCAATATCCTCTGACATGGTTGGTATTGGCGTGCCACTTGGATCGATTTTAGGGTCGTTCAAGTAAATGGTGAGTGCGACCTCCAAATCATCGTCTATTGCGTGTTCTAAACGACATGCTGTTGCGTGTTGGTTACCACTGAATGGTAAATGATTCAACAACACTTCAGCGAGCCTGTGGCGGCGCTTCATCTTCTTACCATATACTAAGCCTTGCTCAGTCAACACAGAGCCTTTGTAAGGAACATAATCGATATATCCTTTGCCTGCTAACCTTTGAAGCATTTCAGTGGTTGAGGCGGGAGTTACCCTTAGTGCTTGGGCAAGGTCTCCAGTTCTGACGCGCCCTACTGGATCTTTTTCGTAAAATTGATACATCATCTCTAGATACTCATCTTCGAACTCTTGAAAATGGCCTGCTGACATGTTAGCACCCTATACTTGATTATTATTCAATGTTAACCATCATTTGCTTTGAAAACAGACTTACATGAAGGGCATCTTACGGAGCCATCATAAGACTCTGGTATTCGCAAACTCTGCGAGCAATCAGGGCAAGAAATTTCTATCTTCCCGTCTCCAATATCCTCAACTTCTTGTTCGTCATCTTCATCCATTGCTTCTTGTTCCAGCCCGACATCAAAACTCTGTGAGCAGTCTGGGCATCTAACTGAGCCTTGATAATTCTCTGGGACACGTAATTGCCGTGCACAAACTGGGCAAGCAATTTCAATTTTAATGTCAGATAACTGTAATTGCTGTGATTTTGCTGACTTTTTTGGCTCTCGCTTTTTCTTGGGTTTGTCTTCGCTGTTGCGGATTCTTATTATCAGTATGACCAAAGATGCGATGGCAAAGCCGGCAAAGATACCCGACCATGGGATAGTGAACTCGTTTGATTGTTTGGTAACAGAAATTGATGAAACAAAGGTTCTGTCTATTACTTGTGACTCTGTAGCATAGTCCCACTTGCAATTCAACTTTACTTCATCTCCAGCCGGCCAGATAAAGTCAAATGAAATTGTTTCACTACCACCTGGCGTGATTTGTTTAGTGATTGATTCATCGAGCTTGTAGCCATCCTTATCATACAAGATTACTTTGCCACTTGCTCCAGTCACAGTACCCTGGTTTTCCAATACTACTGAAACACTAGCAGATCCGCCTGCTACCGGCCTGTTGGGTGTTGAAAGTGAGTTGAAAGTGAAACTATA
>DAWS01000029.1:0-2639 GCA_002506025.1 Euryarchaeota archaeon UBA111
GAGGATGGCAATGTATACTACAGCGAATACTTCCTTACCAATAATGAGGAAGATTACTGTCAACTAGCACGACCAGAAATGTCAGCCACACCTAGTCCACCAATTATCAACGAATTTATCACCAATGGGCCATTTGAAATAATGACTCAACAACTGACTTCATCAGATTCTGAAGGTAAGTCTACTCTCTCGGTTACCCCCCCTCATACAGGAGCTTATGTGTCTGTAGTTCAGTCAGAGGTAATCAGAGCCTCTGATGGGGAGACAATAACCGGAATTGGTCTTAACTTCGGTATTGCAACCCAAGGAGAGATTGGAATTACTAACTTAGATGTAATTGACCACTTTGCTGGTTTGCCAGTATATGCAGCAAACACCTCCGAAGCAACTCAATCGCTAACCATCCAAGCTAGTGGAATTGCCGGCAATCATCACAAGGCAACAATCGGGCACCTCCCTCTCGACTTATCCGTAGCATTTGACGAGGTAACATGGTCGGCAGAACCGAATATACAAGACATTATTTTCAATCCTGGCGAAACTAGTAGAAGCGTTCAGTTAACTCACGCAGCACCACTATCATTAATTGGCATAGTTACTATCGAATCAGACGGTAATGGCGAGAGTTCTATCGACCAGACACTAACGCCACTAGCCGTTCATTTTGGTCTTATTTTACATAATCCAGAGGAACTATCGATTAACGGAGCGCTCGGGCCTGGGCAGACAACTAATATCGCCTTGACAGAAAGTATCGAACAAGCAACCCGGTTACTTGCAGTCGCGTCACCAAGTCATGGTTTTGACCCTGCAACAGTAGATTTCTCGACCATCACCGAACTCATCTCCAATGAAGGGCTCAGGCCAACTACTGACTGGGTAGGCGTTGAACAGCAGGTAAACTCGGTGTGCGAAACCATCGATGTCGACGGCGGACATGAATGGAATCCACAGACCTCTTCACATGAGCCGATGATGATTATCGGAGTTGAACACGAGTCCTCTGCGATTCAATACGGCAACTATGAAGGCTACAGCCTTTCAACTACTGATGAGGTCTTAATTCATGAGCCAACTGGACAGAGCTACAATTCAGTTAGCATGAATACTCAATCTGGGACTCAATCTTCTCCTTCAGTATCGCTTTACTATCCAACAGCGGACATGCCTGCAGGAAAATATCTGTTCAATTCAGGAACGACATTGGATTCATCGGTTGAAATAGAATTATTTGATCCGAACGGACCATCCTTCGAAACTGGGGAGTTGGACGAAAATTGTGATGGAAACGCAGACTTGACTGATGAAGAGAATTTCGATCTCTTTGATGATTATGTTTCAAGGTTTAGTACGATTGCTTGGGGGCAGGGAACCAGTGCTGATTTGCAGTTACCATATCTCTCCTCACCCGTATCCGAGTATACGGTAATTGCGGTTGCTCAGCAGGGCAGTGGGTCTAGCGCCAACCTCGTCTCTGCAGTCAGCACAACGCTGTCAGTACCCAATCCAGAACCGCCAGCAATGGAAAATCTCAGCGCCGTATTTTCACCGTCAAACCCACTGCCTGGCGACATAGTCCTTCTCACAGTCACTGATGAATCTAACAATCCAGTCGAGGGATTATCAATTACGGTTGTGCGAGGCGAACAAACCCTAACCAGCCTATTGTCGAATGAAAATGGCCAAAACACGTTCCCAATACCTGAAGGAGAGATAACCATCCGCATATCTGGCGGACAATATTATCCGGTAGAGCTCACTATATTGGTAACAGCTCAAGGTATTGATGACGACGAAGGACTCCCTGGCGACAGAGATGGCGACGGTTACGGAGACTTATTGGACGCGTTCCCAGATGATGCCAGTGAATGGGTCGACACTGACTCAGACAGCATCGGAAATAATGCCGATACTGATGATGATTCAGACGGCATCCTAGATGATGATGAAGTAGGTGCGAATCCACAAACTAATCCGCTGAGGCCAGATAGTGATAATGACGGTTATTGTGATGGTAGTATTGCGGTAGTCGGTTTCTGCGTTGCCGGAGACGCTTTCCCGATAGATTCTACCGAATGGTCTGATGCTGATAGCGATGGTGTAGGCGACAATACCGATATTTGTGCAGGGACCTCGAGCGGAGACTCAGTCAACGAGTTTGGTTGTTCTGATGAACAACTCCAAGACAACTCTGACGGCATTACCGACGATTTGGACGGAGATGTCAATAATCCAAACCAAGATGAACAACAGAGTTCAGAGTCCTCCGACTCTGCATCCAATTCAATGATTTTAATTGGCGGTTCTATTGGATTGGTTGCCATACTTATTGTGGTTGCATCGCTAATTTTACTCAGAAACCGAAGGGATGAAATCGACGAAAAACAATTCATCCAACAAGAAGAATTGTTCGAGAATGTAGTAATCACGACGACGACACCACCACCGCCTTCTAGGCCTCCAGTAACTGCTCGTGGTGAGATGTATAACGGCTATGAGGGCTTAGAATTCCCAGTAGGTAGTGGCAACTGGTATTACCGAGATCCTGAATCTGGTGCATGGGTAGAATGGCGCTGATTCACCGTACAGGTGAACGTATGTCTGGGATGGCTAAACCAATCGTGGTGTTAATCATGGCC
>DAWS01000029.1:3034-4452 GCA_002506025.1 Euryarchaeota archaeon UBA111
CCAGCCCTTGAACGTGTCAAAACGGAAAGTAATGATCGAACAACTTCAGAGCAACTTTTAGTTCGAATCTCCCATGATGATGGCGGACCGTTAACAGGGAATTTCTCTAGAGTGAGTCAACTACTTTCCATTGAGAACTCAATCAATAATGAAGAATCTTCGGCGTTCAAATTAAATCACAATGAAGTCTATCTCAAAAGACTGGAGTCGCCAGTATCCGCTTGGGAATCAGCGTTTTTGACTAGAAACGAATCGATTACAGAATCATCAAGCTGGGGAGAAGTGCTCCAACCATTGAACGATGATGGCTGGTGTAGTGAGGAATCAAATCAAGCAGAAATTAACGCTTTCCAAGCCACGCTTTTGATGCTGCCAAAAAATACCAATCTAGGTGTTGCGTGTCCACAATTTTCGGGCGCTTCACCGTCCCAACCACCTCAGTCAAATGAATTGATCTGGTTCGTTTGGCTTGATTCTAGCAATCGGCCAGTGGACTGGCTGGTATTGAACGAATGGTGCGATGAACTGTCAGAAAATTCACAGTTTGTCTTCGAACCTGCAGGCGTTAATATGCTATTCAAGGAAGCTGAACAGATTGCAAAACAAGACCTAAAACAGATTTTACCGGTAACTGGAATAATCTTATTTTGTTTGATGCTGTTATTTTTTAGAGACTTGAAGCTAACGACTGTAACATTAGGCTCTGTAGTATTGGTAGTAAGCGCAGTTGTAGGCTTCTTACAGTTATGCGGGTATCAATTCTCAGTGATTGATGGCATCGCAGTCCCAATAATCATGGGTGTTGCGGTTGATGGGGCATTTTGGTATAGATCATCAAGTAAACCACGCGATGATGTAAGAAGAATTCTGTTACTTGCCATGGCAACTACTGTAGCAGCCATTTCACTAGCCTTATTTTCGCCGATTAAGGCTCAGAGGGGTCTTGCACTAGTCATGATATTCGGAATAATTCTTGATTGGATATTAACGCGCTATGTCTTAGAGGACTTCTATCTGGAATCACGCAAATCAGTAGATGAATTACCAGAGGAAGAGATTGATAGTGTCCGAGGAAAACAATGGTTTTGGCCAACAGCATTAACTCTCTTGGTGTTGGTTGCTTTAACTTCGCCTCCAGGTGTAGAGGCATTAGATATCGAACAATTCTTACCTGAAGATAGCGCCTCACTTGATGAGATTGACGAGCTGCGTGATCTTTATGTCATTGCCTCAGGGACAATTGTATTCATCACTTTGGATATCGATACTGATGATGAGCAAGGTATACGAAATATCTTGAACTTCAAATCTCAATTTAACCAGCACCCAAATATTATTTCTTTTGATACAGGACTGACTCAACAGAATTTAATTTTAGGAATCGGAGATACAGAATCAAACAACTTCACGGCACTGGT
>DAWS01000029.1:4830-4952 GCA_002506025.1 Euryarchaeota archaeon UBA111
GGGGAAATCGTCGGTGGTATGATTATTGCTATCATAGACGGAGAAGATTCAGAGTCTGCATATCAATTCTTACTTGATACGGAAAATCTCATTGCAGAGAACCAAATATCCGGTGATATTGG
>DAWS01000148.1 GCA_002506025.1 Euryarchaeota archaeon UBA111
TTTATTCCTTCAACCTTGCATGATTGATGAATTTCGTGTGACATGTCTTTTTCTTGGCCGTCAACTAACGCAGCCAAGCAGCCGTTTTTTTTGCCAAGCGCATCAGTTATTACTTCTGCACAGGTAATGCCTGCGGCATACTCGTTAACTGTCCCATCCGGTAATGTGACGTTAATCATAGCCAAGTCAAAGCCTCCAATGTCCATCGGAAGTTACTGCCCTTCATCAATTTCGTGGTTTAAACCGCCGTCATCCAAGATTTAACCCACTCAATATATCAGGCGCAGGCGATTATGCAGCGATTTGTTAAGCAAATTCCCACAAGTATTGAAGAGTAGTAGGTTTGTATTAACTACATGGCAAAATCGCAGATGCTTACGACACTTGCTCTAATGATGTTGCTCATGCCATTATTTTCGATGGTTGTTAGCGGCAATGATGTGCCACAGCAACCACAAATCAATGCCCGCTGGCTGGCCGATGATACTGGCAGCAATGTGCACAGTTATCGAGTGACATTCGCCGACGACTTGTCTTATCAATGCACAGTTGATGTCCAGCATTTGCACAATGGCTCAGCTCTAGATTTCGATGTCCTTCAGACATGGGATATTGTAGATGAGAACAGGGTATTAGACCTTGATTTAAGCTCTATTCTATCTTGGAGTGATGTTATCACGGTAACCCTAACCATTACTCACTATGATGGGCAAGAATTAGCCGAACCACTGGTAGTAGACCGCATATTTGAGGTCGGAACCTGGAATCAACCCATGGACGATCATGAAATTATGTTGGAAACTACTTGGCTACTAGATCAGCGATACAATACAACAGATGGCCCACAAGGATTCCATCTTGACTTTTCTGGTCAAGGCTGGCAACAGAGAATTGGAAGCACCGTAGAATCTTGGGAACTCGGCAACGGCAGCATAGCCTTCATTGAATCGACAGAACTAGGTAACAATAATCTCACACTAGATTTACAATCGATATGGAAAAACGAGACAATTGAAGGCGGCATTCTTACCTCACAAGTGTTTGAAGCAGTTGGCACAGGTAGTTTGAACATAATTGCTATTGAAGATGATATTCAAACAACGATTTTAGTCGATGTTACCAGCGCTGAACTAAATCGTTCCCTAATAGGTGAAGATATCTCTGAACGAATTAAACTGGATGCGCAGGGCTCGCTAAATATTTCCTCAGAAGAGACAGATAACTCTTCTACGACGGTCAATGGCGAAATAGGTGTCTTTTACTTTGAAACCTGGGATGAAAATGGGGTCAGAAGATTTTATGATCAGCGTTTTGAGGCAATCGCTGAAATGGTGATTATCGATGACGGCGCAAGACTCGATATCGATGTTAACACCCTCAACACCGAAGAGACCTGGGATGATGGGATTAGAACCAACCACATTGAGGAAATAATCGGTTCTGGAACATTTGGGTTTTCTGAAAGCGATAATGAATCATCTGTGTCAATAAACGGCACAATTTATCAATTTCATACCAAGTCTGCGCAAGGTATGACGATGATAGACGATCTGCACATCGACGGGGATATTACAGGGGATGTGCAAGGTAACTTTGGGGTTGTTCGAGGCATTGAACAGTCGGGTAATCAGGCTAATGCTACGGGAGTTGTGTTTCCAGTAAATGTCATTCATGAGGAATCATGGTTTAATCTGACTGGGGTTAATGGCGGTAATTTCTTTGACGGTGCAGGTATTGGTGCAACTCATAATCAAACCTGGGATTATCAGGTGATTTATTCAGACTGGGAAAACCGCACGGTACGCTTGGTTTGGGAAGAGACCGGTGCCGAATCCTCTAGCGGTGAGGAGTTTCCAGAACACAGCCCGATAGAAAGACAACCAGAACCGCCGGAGGTCGATGAATCACTTGGCAATCTGACCATTAGTAGGGAAACTGGGCTGATGCCAATCCCAATGCATCCCGGAGACACGATTAGATTGAACGGCCAACAGGGTCTAACTCTTGTTGTAACTGCGGAAGCAGTAGCAAACGACCCACGCGACGGTCATAATTTTCATGTTGTTACATGGTCAGGAACTTATGAGGATACGGATGCTGGGACAGCAACGGGCGCGATAATTGACGAAGGCCCTCTAAAGGGATTAATTTCGAGCGTCGAACGTGTATTGGAGATTCCGTTTGGTGAAGATAACTACTCAGCAAACTTCACCGAAACGCAAGTCCTTACCAGAGTAATATCGCCAGCAGTTGTTACAGCAGAAGAGAATTCAGCTCCAGTAATCAGCGGGTTGTCACTGCTCGAGGGAATGGTAATTTCCGAAGGCGGTAGTGTAGCAACCTTAGTTGCACAAGTAAATGATGTGGACTGGAATCTTGAGCAGGTTATTGTTGATCTGTCACCTATTGGTGGCTTGACGGTTGAGATGAACGATCGAGGCATCGATGGAGATGTCGCAATTGGTGATGACAAATACACAACTAGGTTGGTCGTTCCAGGTTTGGAAGTCGGAAGCTACCCGCTAGAAGTACGAGCAGTAGATTCATTTGGTGTTGAAGTTGTCTTAACAAGCAATATCACGGTTGTTAATCAAGCACCCCGCTTAACCTACGCTGAAATTTCACCCGCTGAAGGACCTAGAGGGACAAATATGGTGGTCAATCTTCAAGCATATGATGGACACGGAGTGGCGAATATAAGTCTGGATTTGCGAGACTTTGGTGGCGATTTAATAGAATTAAGTGATAATTCAGGAACTTGGACAACAATGATGACAGTGCCTGACGGAATGTCACCGGGATTACAGTTCTTGAAGTTCGTAGTCGTTGATGGTCTTGGTAAGGTTGGTCTGACCAGCGTTTATTTCGACGCAGAGACAAATATTGCACATCCGTATGGACCTCACTATATTCCTGATGACGATCCAAATACAATCGATATTTTTGTTGAGAATTCACCGCCTATTGTCACTGTAGAAAATCCAACAAGGTTTACCCGCAAGGACTCGGCAACAACAGTGGTCTTTGAAGCACGAGTAACTGATCAGGACGGTGTTGCTAATGCACGCGCAAACTTAGGCGTCTTTGCACCGTTGGGTGCTCAAACAGGCTGGGTCAACATGAATGATAATGGAATAAATGGGGACCGTGTTCCTGGTGACGGAATCTACTCTGTGGAGTTGTCACTACGTCCCAGCACTCCTCTCGGGACTCACGAAATACAAGTTCAAGCGATTGATAATTTCGATGTTCAGACCTCTATTGTCCCAGTCTCAATAGTTGTCGAGGAAGAGTCAAACATCATCCCTAGTTTAGATAGCGATACAATTTCAGGTTCAGTAATGGTAATTATCTTGATTGGATTTACCGTAGTTGCTGCTATTGCGGTTATACTTTTAATGCGCAGGGGTGGCGACAAAGACTACCTTGAAGATAGGTTTGGATTTGAGTAGGTTTACTGCCGATAACGGTTTATACCTCTGTTTAGTCGGATAAATACCCAGCGAGCGTAGTGTAGTGGTTATCACCGGGCGTTGCCAACGCCTGAACCCGGGTTCGAGTCCCGGCGCTCGCATCGCACGCAGTAGCCTTTTTTCTTGCTATCATCCTCAGATTTTGATAGCGGCGCTCGCACCAAAATTGCATTTTTTTACAAAGTAACCTTTAACCGTAGGACGCTAATGGCCCACCCGGGTTAAGCATGACAGATAGACGGACGATTTTTATCGGCAAAAAACCACTACACGCGTATGTAAGAGCAGTTGTTATGGCAATGGAATCAGGTGACCGCAATCTCGAGTTGGTTGCTAGAGGAGCAACAATCGGTCGAGCAGTTGACGTTGCTGAGGTTTGCCGGCGCAGAAATGGTATAATTGCTCAAGGTTTGCCAGAAGAAGTGACTATTGGAGAAATAAATTGCGAGAGTGAAGTGATTCCATCAGAGGATGGCAGGGATAGGACAGTTAGCGTGCTCAAAATACAACTCGATGGTCATGGCGACCTACCGGAAAAAGAGGAAGAATAGCCTCTACAACTGTAGAATCTTTCGTTCGATTTCTCTGGCTGTTTCCTGGAATACCGCCAATGATTGGCCGACAGGATCTGCTAATTCCCAATCGTCATCTAGTTTGATTGCTGGACATTCAACGCCACAACCCATTGAGATGACAAGATCGAAATTCTCAACATTGAATATATCTAAATTTTTAGGGCGCATGCCATCGGTATTGATGCCCATATTCTCTAGCACCGCTAAGGCGTTGCTAGATATCTCCGTTGCTGGATGAGTCCCAGCAGATGCTGCGTCGTGACCGTGAAATTTAGCAATACCTTCAGCCATTTGTGAACGACAGGAGTTGCCGACACAGACAAACAAAATTCGCATGATAATTACCTATTCTCGACATATTTAGATTATTCCTATATACAAACAGTCAGGATTATGAGTGAGAGTTGATTGCTTAGGAATGCATCGATATGTTCACTCAAATACGCACATTGGTGATTTACAGTATGATTTTCATGCTATTATTTGTTTTACACATCGTTTTTGCTGCTAATGATTATCACCTCTTGTTCAGAATTATTGCTTTGCTGATTACAGTAATGACATTTTTTTCGGGTCCCATTTGTATGTTAATTGAGCCAAGTAAAGAGCGCTACAGAACAATATATCTCCAAGGAATGTTGATGTCTATTCCATTGTCAATCGGGCTTGGTTGGGCTTACAGTGATATGTCTGTAGGGTCGGAAATGATTCTTTTTCCATTAATCACAATTATAGTTCATGGCACCATTAAACAAAGCATAATTGGGCACACCTATGGGTTGAAGTAGGATTATTATTTGGAAAATGCATGGCCGATTCCCCGGTGAGCACTCACGACCCAAAAGAGGGTGGCAGTGACTCACTAGACAGTCCAACTCCTCAACAGCAGAAGCAAATGGAAAGCGCTTATGCAAACATGAGAAGAAAAATGGCCATGCAAGAAATTGGGCGGAAAATAAAGCATAAAATCATGGTCTTGTCAGGTAAAGGCGGTGTCGGAAAATCAACAGTCTCCACTGGCCTAGCTCTGTCTTTGGCCAAGCAAGGCCATACAGTTGGTATCCTTGACATAGATATTACTGGTCCAAACGTTCCAAAGATGATGGGTCTTGAGGGCAAACGGCTGCATGTTGAGCAAGGGAGAATACACCCAGCACAAGGTCACCTCGGAGTTAAAGTAATCTCTATGGCGTTTTTACTGGAAGATGAAGATACTCCAGTTGTGTGGCGTGGTCCAATCAAATTAGGCGCAATCCAGCAGTTCATTGGCGATGTTGAGTGGGGCCAACTAGACTACTTGGTTATTGATTTCCCTCCAGGAACTTCGGACGAGCCACTAACCGTCGCCCAATCGTTGCCAGATATTGATGGAATGGTTATAGTTACAACGCCGCAGGATGTTGCACTTCTGGATAGCCGCAAATCGATAACCTTCTCGGAATCATTGAAAGTCCCGGTTTTAGGTGTCGTTGAAAATATGAGTGGGTATACAATATCAGGAGTAACTAACCCTGAGACTAGTCTTGAGTTTGCAGGGCCCGGTGGCAAAAAACACCAAGTTACCTCAGGTAAGGATGGTAAATTCAGTGTAACCTTGGACATTTTCAAACAAGGTGGCGGTAAATCGACTGCCGAAGAATTTGGTGTTCCATTCCTCGGAGAATTACCATTTGATCCGGGCTTTGTCCGTGGCGGGGATGATGGTGTACACCGTATTGTAAGCGAACCAGAAGGCGCTTCAGCAATTGCCTTCGCTAAAGTTGTCGAGGCAATAAAAATGCAAATTGGTAAATCAGACAGCCAAGGTTTAGAAATTATTTGAGGCCGATTTTATGTCGGAAATACCACAACTAATTCGCTTAGAACGTAATGATACGAGCATGGATTTGTCATATGACGATGGTAGTTGCTTTACAGTCACATATGACGATTTACGGTTTTCCTGTCCGTGTGCAAAGTGTTCGCCAGAAAGGAATGACGACGAATCAGCCAAGTCATTAAGGCGTGAGATTGAATCGTTACCTGCCGAAAAACCAAAAGTAAGAACGATTGGGAAATATGCCTTAGCATTTGATTGGGCAAGGGGGTGCTCTGCCGGAATCTACCGCTTCGAACGACTCTGGGCTCTCGCCAACAATCAGGACCCTGATGGGGGAAGACCCTATGTCCATGGCGCCTGGTAACTAGTGAATGAATAATTTCCGTCTTTAGCAGGCGAGGGTTTGATGTATAACTGATTCAAGGCTATTTCTGGGTGAGTCAGTTTTGCAAGGCGTCTATTTGACATGGATGATAAGTGCACTCGCCCTCGGAGTCATCCTGTTACCAGTCTTCAAACCTAGGTGGATGGAATTGAAGCTGACCACATTCGTGGACTTCTTCCGACGGTATTGGATTCACATACTGATACTGTTTATGATTTACAACGCTAAAGATGGTTTAGATGAGGTCGATAGAATACTCATGGCTTCGACAGGTCTCGACATGACGCCTTGGATATATGCTATTGAAGGAGACCTCGTCTTACATGTCCAGAAATTTTTCGAAGCCAAGTGGCTGACAGTTACGTTAACTCATTTTTATGTTGCAGGTTTTATGTTCATATGCTATGTTTCAGTATTTTACTTCGCATATTTTGATGACCGCTGGATGGCAGATAGAGTTACATTAACAATCGCTTGGGTATACATATTAGCGGTCCCATTTTACCTATTTTTCAACGTTAGAGTTACTGGAGCATATATCCCTGAGATGGACACTCTGGCTTATTCACTTAATCCCGAGATATCTGATTGGTTCCGTAGAATAGATCCTTTTACTAACTGTATGCCCTCATTACACATAGGAATACCATATGCAGTCTGGCTATGTATGAAGCGCTTTGATCACGATGAGCGATGGGCGCTTTATCGTAAAATCGTATTTGCATATGTCCTAGTCACAGTGTTTACCATAATATACCTCGGAATTCATTGGATACTGGACATTGCGGGCGGCATGATAGTGGCATCAATTGCGGTTAATCTTGCCGACAAAACCTCGAAACCAATCTGGAGTATCCTTGATGAGCGCACAATCAATTCTAGGCTGGTTACACTACTCACCAATCCAAGAAAAGCCTACAACAATGTGACTGGAAAGATCTCTAAATCGGCGAAAAATTTCGCTAGTCCGACTTCGCGAGAAACGGGTATTATGGCTGTCTTTGTGCTGATTATTGTAGCGTCTGTCATAACTTGGGATTTGACCCATCAATCTCTCCCTGCCCAAGGGGTTGAAGCACCGGAAGGAGCTGCAGGAGCAGACGGCTGGCTCGCAACAATTGACAATACTACCGATGACGGCTATTTGTTAAAATTATATGATTTATCAGACCTGAGTGATGATGGAATTGAGGTCATTCAGCCTACTCTCTCCGCTGACTCACAATATGAATTGACCGGAGATAAGTTGATGATGGCAAATGCCACAGTAATCTATGTTGTTGATATTGCTCAGCCCGGTGAGGTGTTATATCAGAAATCTATCAATGATGTCGACCATGCAGAGTTATGCTTCACCGGCAGCGAATATGTATTAATGACTTTGTCAAATGGCGAATTATCCGCTGAGAGATTGACTGGAGGGTTGATTGACCTGGGGATCTCTAATCAAAATATTGTTTATGTCAAGTGTGAAGGTAGTGACTTTGCTTTCTTGGTAGATGCTCAGCGCGATAAAGTTTTCATCAGTAATCTTGAGGTTACGGGCTCACTGTCATACACGGTTAATGCCTCTGCATCAGAAGAAGATGAGCAAGCGCTAGATGATTGGGGAACGCCAACTGATCTTGATAATTTGACCATCACCGACTTAGTGTTCGACCGCTCCCATATGTTAGTTACAGTTAACGTCACCTCTGTGGACAGAATCGTATTAATCGACAGAATAACCGGCGAGCAGTTGTTATTGGGCAATGGCAAGTATTCATCCTATGATCCGTCAATTAGGGACGGTGTAATTGCGTGGGTGATGAAGGATTTCCTAGATCCGAGTAATCCCATTGAGGAGTATTACGATGGAGAAATAATGTACATGTATTTGTCAGATAATTTCACACATGTTTTGACTGCTGATCAAATCGATCAGTGGGGGCCAATTGTCTTAGAGGACCATTTGATTTATTTGGAGGAGTCAAATGATGGAGTAGTAATCAAGGTTCATTCTTGGACCCCAGAACTCAAATCATACTCCAACATTGTCTTGCAAGTAGCATCTGTTGTTGGCATCATCATTGTATTCATATATATCAATCAAAAACAGAGCGAGGCAAAGCCTGCCCTGGTCAACCAAGAAGAAGAATAAAATTCATTTCTTAATACTCAACATTCGCTCTAAGGCTAGTAATGCCCCTTCTTGAACATCATTGGGGACAACAATTTGGTTTGGAATCTCTCCCTCAACCAGTTTTTCGAGGACATCCATCAAGTATGCTGGGTGAATCATATACATGGTTGAACATGGACAAATTTTGTCATCTAAACATTCTATGTGCTTATCTGGGTGAGCATCGGCTAATCTTGCTACCATATTGATTTCAGTTCCAATTGCTACATGGCTACCAGCTGGTAAATCTTCGACAAAATTCTTGATAAATTGTGTCGAGCCATTTGCGTCACTGACTTCAACGGTTTCTTTCGGGCACTCCGGGTGAACGATAACCAATCCATCTGGATACTGGTTCCTAAAATCATTAACTTGTTCTACAGTAAAACGCTTGTGCACAGAACAGAAACCGTGCCATAGGATGATTTTGGCACCTTTGAGTGATTTATCTGACCCTATTTTTGGAACCCAAGTGGGCATTTCACTTTCTTGAATACCCATTGACAGTCCAGTATTGCGTCCAAGATGTTGGTCTGGAAAAAACAAGACTGCGCCATCAGGTCCTGCGCGTTCAAATGCCCAATCCAGAATTCCGGTAGCATTTGATGATGTGCAGACGATTCCACCATGTCTACCGACAAAGTCTTTCAAATCAGCACTGCTATTCATGTAGGTTACAGGGATCAAGTACGACTTACCATCGTCAGGAACTGCACCAGGGGACTGGCGGTCAATAGGGTCATGCAGGCCGGTCTCTGCGAGTATCTCTGACCAAGCACTTTCAACGTCTGGTAATGTTGCCATATCGGCCATTGAACAACCTGCTCTAAGATTTGGCAGGATTACATGTTGGTGGTCGTCAGTCAATATGTCGGCGGATTCCGCCATAAAGTGGACCCCACAGAACACGATATATTCAGCGTCCGATTCTGCAGCCTGTTGACTTAGCATGAATGAATCTCCAATAAAATCTGCGTGCATTACGATACTATCTCTTTGGTAATGGTGTCCCAAGACCATTAATTTTGCACCTAGTTGTTGCTTTAATTCTGTTATGCGTTCAGCGATAGCCTGTTCTTCAGGTGACAACGAATTGTCCATGAAGTCGATTGAACACATCGGCAGGGAAATCGTCATATGATTCATCCCTGCCAACCATTACCCCTTTTCAAGAATTGTTATTCCGCGATGTAGATAAATAAGTGCTGATAGGCCTTGATATGGTGTTCCAACCAGAAGCCAGACTACACCTGGGGGCTGAGGCTGAGGTGTGGTCGGGCAATTGGATGGGTAGACCTGCTGTGCGCAAAATTCGTCGTCATCGTGCTTGGCGTCATCCTGATCTAGAGAAGCGCCTAGGTTATCGTCGAATGCTAAGCGAAGCAAGAATTTTGCTTCGTATCAAGGATGCTGGGCTCCCAGTGCCCGCAGTTTGGGATGTTGACCTTGAGAATGGTCGAATAGTCATGGAACGTATGAACGGAAGGCCATTGATTGACATTCTACGAGACGATAGCGTTCCTGACGAGAGTAAACATCTCGCATTAGAAAATTCTGGGGCCGCGGTCAGAATGCTTCATAGGATGGCAGTAACTCATGGTGATTTGTCAACAAATAACATACTCATAGACGAATCATACGATGCTTTTCTGATCGATTTTGGGCTATCTGCAGTTGAATATGAGGTCGAACGTTTTGGTATTGACTTGCATGTAATGGATGAGATTTTGGGTGCATCACATCCTAACATAACCGATGGAATAGAGATTTTTTTGTCTGGCTACCTGAATTGTGATCAGTTAATGGGTGCTTTAACAGAACTATCTGGTGGCATGCCACCCCTTGCTGGAGAGGTCATGAAACGACTTGAAGATGTTCGCTCTAGGGTTAGGTATCACGGTTAGACTATCCAACAAGTAACCGCATTTCTTCAACACTTTTCAGTTCAGATAGGTATATCTGCTCAATAGAATCATACAAATCATCAGTTTGATCAATCAATGGTAATAACTCTGCATATACTTCAGAGGCCCTAACTTCAGTTTCGAGAGAATAATTTAGCATCTCAGCGTATTTAGTGGTATGAGTAATTGGGTGAGGGTCACGTTCTGTAACTGGAATCCCTCCTAATTGGACTATACCTTTGCGAACTATGTCGGCGTGTTCTATTGATTCAGTCATCTCAGTGGTAAACATGGGGGATAGCTGTAAACGGTGAATTCCAGTTACATTTGCCGCATAGTGCGCATACATGTTTATTGCTCGTAATTCCCAGCCTAGCGCAGCATTCATTTTTTCAATCAATTTTGTCATATCATCAACTCTTAGGGCAAACTAAATTTTTACTCCAGAAAACCCCTTCTGGCATGCCATCAAACTAATCGTAAATAAAGTAATGCAATGTTCAACCAAATTGTATTTTGTTGCCCAATTCCCATCCAAAAAATGCACAACTGATACAGATAATAAACGAAAGTGAGGAATATGTTAATGCCATCATGTATTGGTCATTTTTTAACAAATCAACAGTTTCCAGCGAGAATGTTGACATTGTGGTAAAAGCACCGAGTAGTCCGACTCCAAGAAACAAAACAGCATCCTTAGACACGATGTTGTTAATTGCCATGACTGATAGCATACCCAGCATAAATGACCCAATAACATTGACTAACAATGTTGGCCAAGGGAAGTGATTAGCAGTTATAGTATAACCAATTCCATATCTCATAACGGCACCGATTGCCCCACCCACGGCGACCAAGCCAAATTGCTGAATCATAATCTTGCTAACTGGTCTTTTATGTTAAACCATCTTACCAAATCAAATCTATATTATCACTTTAGCAATAGACATGATAACTAAGACACCCTCCGAGTTTCATGACCCCGACAGTCTGGTTTCTTACTGGAAACAGCGGTAAGTTTGCTGAAGCACGAAGTTACCTATCGGAATTTGATTACCATGTCAAACAATTTATGCCACAAACCGGAAGTTTGTACGAACCTCAGGCAGAGTCTTTGGAGGTGGTAGCGGAGTCAAAGTTATCGCAGGCAATCCAACACTTACCAGATGATTTTAGTGATGGCGATATGATACTAGTTGAGGATGCTGGGTTATTCATTTCAGCGCTCGATGGCTTCCCAGGAGTCTATTCATCATATGTGCACTCAACAATCGGCAACCTAGGCATAATTAGACTGTTATCTCATTTGACAACCGAAGATCCAGTATCTAGCGCAAGTCTCCGGTCAGCCCATTTCAAGGCAGTTGCTGCGCTTTGGTGCAATGGTGAAATTATCATGGGGCAAGGTGTTTGTCCGGGTCACATTGCGGTAGAGGCAATGGATGGCAATGGCTTTGGTTTTGACCCGATTTTCATACCCTATGACTTAGATGACGACTTTGAACCTCTGTCGCCCGGTAATTATGGCCCACACAGTACACATGGCGAAACCTTTGGCGCCATCGATTCATCCACAAAACAAATCTTCAGTCACCGAACTAGAGCATTGCAGAACTTGTTCAACCAATTGCCATCAGCATGATAAATCAGAAGTAATTGGATGTTAGTGAGGGACATGGGGTTTTTGCGGACAGTTTGTGCACTGGTTGCCGCCAGCGCAGGAATTTTCTACTTGACATCTGCCTCAAGTCTTTCTAGCGATGGTAGATGGTCGCTGATTGGAGTAACATTCGTCTCCGCTTTGCTATGGGTTTTGCTTGGCGGTAGAGGAGTAAAGAACAATTCTGCTTCGAGGGTAAAAACCACTTCAAACGAAGTTGAACCTGATGATTCTGAAGATGAAATCGAATCAACAGAATTGTCTGACATACCTGCGCCTGTAGTCGAAGAGCAGAATCTAGATGGCGTCTCCTTAAGAGAGCGAAAGCTGGCAAAAATACAAGCATCAAACCAATCTGAAGATGGAGAATCCTCTGAAGAGGAAAATTATGTCGAGGTAGAGGTGACTGTTGAAAATGTTCATACAGCCGACGAGTATGTAGTTGAGGTTAGCCCAGAGTCTGTCGAAGATGCTGACATCGAGATGACAGTTTCTAATCGAAGGGTAAAACATCAAGAGATTCGTCAGCGAATCGAAAAACGCCGGCGTAACCAATTGGCAGAAATCAGAGCATCAACTGTCAGAATGTGGGAGCAATATAACGAAGGTGAGGACATTGTTGCACTACTACAGAATCCTGAACATGGATTGAATATCATAGATGAGCCACAAAAACCAGAGGCTGGCCATGTCTACGGTGCGACATTTATCCGCCTCGATGATGTTACGATTTTAAAATTAAGAACGCCACTTGATTCAGGTTTTGAGGAAGTTGAGAAGAAACCACTGCCTGAAGGACTACCAAATTTGGAGGGCATGCCACTACCTCCATTGCCAGATGGCGATATGCCACTGCCGCCATTGCCCAATGCCAGTGATGCCTTGGCCGCCATGAAACTGCAAATGGATGAAGATTGATTCAAACAGCTACTGATCACGCCAGTTTGGGGTATCTCTTTCCATGAATGCTCGGACACCCTCTTCTTGATCGTGGCTGTCAAACAACTTGGCAAATTCCTCTGCCTCAATTGCTATACCTTCATTCAGAGTATTGTTTAATGCTGCCTTTATGACTCGTTTTGCTGTTTTCAAGGTGTAGACGGATTTGCTGGCTATCTTGTTAGCAATGTTCATGGTAAAGTCACTTAGCTCTTCATGGTCGCAGACGTGGTTGACAAGGCCAATGTTTCTTGCTTCGCTCGCACTTATCATCTCGCCAGTCATGACCATCTCCAGAGTTTTTCCGTAGCCAACCAATTTTACCAGCCTTTGGGTAGCACCGTAGCCGGGTATAAGACCGAGATTGATTTCGGGCGTGCCAAATTTTGACCGTTCGGAAGCAATCCGAATGTCACAAGAACATGCAACCTCACATCCACCGCCCAATGCAAAACCGTCTATCATAGCGATTGTAGGCTTGGTTAATGACCAAAGTGATTCTACTGCATTATCGGTGAATTTTATTTTTGTCGCTTTACTATCCATGCCGACGAATTCGGAAATATCAGCACCAGCAACAAATGAATTCGGCTTTGCGCGTTTGCCTTCTTCTGCTGGTAGTGGTTTTGCCCCAGTTATGACTAGACATCTAATTTCATCACTATTTTCCACCCATGCGCAGAGCGTCTTGAGGGAATCCATAACATCGACATTGAGGGCATTGAGTTTGTTGGGCCGATTAATTGTCGCAAGGGCAACATATCCACCCACTGTGGAGTCAGTTACTGGTATTTTGTCGACCTTTAACACGGCGCTGCTCGGTTCGTCCATGGCAGTGCCATCACAATCAACTTGATGATTTATCCTGTTGTGGGATAATCCAATAATACAAAGAACAGGACGGAGTCCAGAATATATGGGTGAAGGTCAGCCATTGGTCAAAGCAATTGACATGGCCAAGAAATACGGCGATTTTATTGCCCTCCATCCACTCAACGTCGAGGTCCATTCTGGTGAGTTCTTTGGGGTATTCGGCCCCAATGGCGCAGGGAAATCGACCTTCATCAAACTCCTAACAGGACAGCTAAAACCTAGCAAAGGTCAGATCGAGGTGCTAGGTATTAATGCTACCAAATCGCCACAGAAAGTAAAAGCAAATATTGGGATAGTTCCAGAATCAGAATCGCCTCCTTCATATCTGACACCCGTAGAATTCTTACAATTCGTGGCGAAATTACGTGACATTGATGATAGTGACAACAAGGTAGAGTATTGGCTTGATTGGTTCGGGCTTGAGGAAAAAAGGAATACGATGTGTAAGGATTTGTCTAAAGGCCAACGCCAAAAAGTGATGCTTGCATCTGCTTTTATTCACAAACCCAAACTTCTGTTTCTCGATGAGCCATTCGCTAACCTTGATCCGATATATCAGCGTAAATGTCGTGAGTGGTTACTTGAACATGTCAAGCAAGGCGGGACTATATTCCTCTGTTCTCATGTGCTGGAAATGGCTGAAAGAATGTGTAATAGAATGGCGATTATTAACGATGGAAAGGTATTGGCTGCGGGAACAGTGAGAGGCCTCAAAGAAAATCCGGAAGAAACCCTTGAGGATGTATTCATACGCTTAGTTGGGAAATCTATTGAAGATGTTGAGAGATTATACGAACAAGATTCAGCTGAGGAGGAATAGTCTTGCCGGGAGCCCACATTTCGTCGAGAGAGTGGGATGGCGATGATAATTCACTTTCTCTCACTAAACTGGGGACTCACTCAGGTGGCCAACAATTGCTAACCCCGTTGAGGGGAACATCATCATTTCTTGCTACATTTAATGTAATGTTCAAGGAAGAATTTCGCAAAAACGTTGAGTTTGCCAAGGCTAGGCAGATGGTGCTATTCCCCTTACTACTAGCACTAGTCACCATGGTTTCAACAATTGGTCTGCAATTTTTGGTTGGAGATTCAGCGGCACAAACCACCGATACCGAAGCCAACAGCTTTACTTGGCAAGAGTTGAGATTCGCCTTACACCTGCCGTTACTTATGTTTAGCCTTGGGATGGGTACTTTTGCCTTTATGGGGCGAGATGCTCTAGTTCGCAGAACGGCGACAAAAAATCACCTCCTAGCCTCGCCTGCACTCCAACCATTGCCTAACTCAATGGCGCATTTTGCTTATTTTGTCAAGGATTTGGTTTTCTATGTGTTGTTGATTTTGTCACCGATTATCTTAGGTATGGGCTTAGGAAAAGCCCTTGACACCTTCTTCGGTATCACAACTCCGTTAGAATATTCAAGTCTGCCGTGGACGTGGTTTGCTATGGTTGCAACCCTGGCTCAAGGGCTAGCAATCTCATTTCTCGCCTCAGCATTGTGGATGAGGGGTAGGCCATACACCATCTTTGGACCGGTCGCAGTTGTTTTGTTTGGCGTCATTATTGGCGTTGGCGCTCTCGATGCTGAACTAATTTTGATCGGTCTGCACATCCAAACTGGCAAAAACCTGCTTTTTGGCATTGTTGGATTTGGTTTGTGCATGCTATTGGGCTATTTGTCATCCCTCTTGATAGTTGATGACTTTGATGTCAGCGTTGTTGAAAAAGGTGATTTATTCAAGCCAACATACGCTAAACTTTCCTTCCTTGGTCGAGGCGAGATTAGACTAATTGTCGCTAAAGAATTCGTTGACTTGTTTAGGTCTGGATCAATAAAGAAAATGGTTGTATCATACACAATACCACTAGCGGTATTATTGGGAATGGCATGGTTGATTGATTTTGCAGAAGCGCCGATACCAATTAATCTTCTATCCTATGCGCCATTTCTTGGTTTCTTTGGCTTCAATTTTTACTCCTGGCTGACAATTCTCGACTCACCCGAATTCATGAATGGACTGCCGGTTAGGGTGCCACAACTAATCCGGGCCAAAGTATTGGTTTATTTCTTAATAACATCATGGATATCACTGATATTCATTATCTTAATGGCTTGGAGACTCGATGAATGGGCATCCTTACCAACGAGTATTGTAGTGATGTTTGCTAACTCGATTTACATTGTTGCATTAACAGCATTCCTGATGGGTTTGCGACCGAACAAAGCAATTTTCGACGCCTCGATTATGATTTGGTTCTGGATTGGAACCGTATTACCGTTACTCTGGTTGTTCCTTCTGTCTTTTACTCAAGGCGATGTTTCACTGTATGGTAATTGGTGGGAACGTGCATCTCAAGATGGTTTGGCAGCTACTGCGGGCATGTATGATGAGACCATGGTCAGACAGGGTTACATGGGAATGTTAGCAATCTCTGCGTTTTTACTATTTGCTTCAGGCGTGTTGTGGAAGCTAATGGATCGCAGGTGGGGGAAGGCGGAATTCAGCAATTAATTCATTATGAATTATCTTTTATTCATTATGAATAATAGGCACATATTTGTGCGACCGCATTCTCGTTCAGTACATGGGCCATGCTATTGCAGTTTGCGGAATGCCTGGCTCGGGGAAAGGAGAATTTGCTAGGATAATTGCCGATAATGGCATCCCCGTGCGTTCGATGGGCGACATGGTTCGGGCAGAGGTCGAGACGCGTGGATTAACAGGTAGTCCAACTGTATTCGGAGAGGTTGCAGCTGATTTGCGGGCCAAACATGGCGATGACATACTAGCCAAACGCCTCGCAGATGAGGTCTCCAAACTCATGCTTGTCCATCCGATTGTGCTCATTGATGGAATGCGGGGCACCGCAGAGTATGCGATGTTTAGTTCCCGGTGGGGGGCAAATTTCACCAGCATTGCCATCATGGCAAATCAAGATGTTAGGTTTGAACGCATTCAAAAAAGGGGCAGGCCTGAAGATGGCGATCGACAGCAGTTTCAAATCAGAGAAGAAAGAGAATCTGGCTGGGGTCTAAATTCACTCATAGCACAGGCAGACTACTCGATAACCAATGAATCGAGTCTTACCGAATTAGTTGACGCCACCAATCAGTGGCTGTCAACATTCAGAAAAAATATCCAATGACATGATTAATTTGCGCTGAGTGTAGCCATTTTTCACCATCGTTTCACCGAAGTGTTATAGTTATCCAATGCATGTCGTGAATTGTATCGGCTGGGGGTGATGGTTTGGCAAGAAAACGTGGCAAGCGCGGAGATTCAAGAAAACGGCAGCGTGCACAACAGCGCGCCCAGTATGATGAGTTGGACAAATATCCGGTAATGCCTCCTCATGCCTTCGCTAGAGTAGTTCGTGACAAAGCCACATTGAACATCATCTACCAAATAATCGAACCGCCAATGACCAAGAAAGAAGAACAATATCGTGAAGAGATAATGGACATCTTCATTAGATCCTTAACTGCCAATATCGATGAGATTGACGCCAATCCCGAAGCCTACCTCAGAACTGCGATGGATAAAGTCATCAAATCATACGGCATGAAAATCAATAAAAAATCAAAATCCAAGATATTCTATTACCTCAGAAGAGACCTAATTGGATATGGTGAAATGGATGTTTTGATGAACGACGCCAATGTCGAGGATATTTCACTAGACGGCACCAACGTACCGATTTTTGCTTACCATCGTAAATTTGAGTCGGTTGAGACAACCTGCATCTGGAAAACCGACGACGAATTGGAATCATATGTCATCAAGCTCGCCCAGCGGTGTGGCAAGCACATTTCCGTTGCCGACCCACTCCTTGATGCAACACTGATGGACGGGTCTAGAATCGTGATGAAACTAGGCCACGAAGTATCGACAAGGGGTTCGTCGTTCTGTATCAGGAGATTCAAAGACGACCCGTTTTCGCCGGCCGACATTATCGCCTTCAGGACTATGTCATCACTAATGGTATCCTATCTTTGGATTGCCTTCCAGAATGAAGTTCCAATGTTGTTTGTCGGAGGAACTGCATCCGGTAAGACCACCACTCTGAATGCCATGTGCATTTTTATCCCATGGCAAATGAAAATAGTTTCAATAGAATCAACTAGAGAAGTTAACATCCCTCAACCTAACTGGGTTCCCGGTCTGACCCGGCAAGGGTTTGGTGGGGAATCAACTGAGGGAGTGATCGGAGAGTTCGAGTTACTCAAGGCAGCGTTGCGAGAGCGTCCGGAATATATCATCGTGGGTGAGATTAGAGGGGCAGAAGCCTATGTTCTATTCCAAGCCATGGCTACTGGACACTGCGCTTATTCGACAGTTCACGCTGATTCAGTACCCTCCTTAGTCCACCGATTAGAAAACAAACCAATTGACATACCCCGAGTATTGTTACCGGCACTTGAGGCATGTTCTATCCAAATTCAGACAAGAATCAACGGAAAGCGTGTCCGAAGAACAAAACAACTCGTTGAGATTGTTGGCATAGATCCAAACTCACTGGAAGTCATAACCAATGAAGTGTTTCGATGGGATGTAACTTCTGATGACTTCATTTTTAGCGGTAAGTCGTATGTACTGGAGAAGATAATGGTCAAACTGAATTATTCGCAAGATGACATGCGTCGCGAGCTTAGAACTAGAAAGAGAATCCTTGAGTGGATGGTTCTAAATGATATTAGGAAAGCAGACCAAGTATCACAGATTGTTACAGAATATTATGTACGTCCTAATGAAATTCTTGCTCGTGTCGACGGACTACGTTGATGGGAGAGATTTAGATGGAACTGACTGCTTGGCAAAGATTCTGTAACAGAATACTCGGGAGGATTCTCAAGAAACGAGCCCGAAGAGATACCGCCTTGTCAGAGAATCTCGTCAAAGGGTCAATGGGCATAATGCCCGAGGTATACCTTTCAACAGTAATTTTCACCTCAATCGCTATCGCATTGGTCTGTTGGGGAATTATCGGCATTTTCTTCATGCCTGAGGTGGGAGTAATTGCCTTCTGGGAAAGTTTACAAGACCCAGCAACAATCAACCCATGTTTAGATTGGGAGTATTGGGAGCCAGAATTGGTTGACAAATCAAAACCCGGCAATGGTTGTCCTGAGTATGCCACAAGAATATTCCCTGCACCCTTCAAGTTCATGATCCTAGCACTACTAGGAGCTATAATCCCGTATGCTGGTTTCCTCATAGTTCGAGGCGGTGCCAAACGAGAAGCAGATCGCAGGGGCGCTCAAATCGAAAAATATCTACCATATGCTGCGTCTTACACCGCTGCAATGTCTGCAGCAAATGCAACACCTGCTAAGATTTTCCGATCATTAGCGATGAACAAGGACATCTACGGCGATGTCTCAGAAGATGCCGGCCTTATCTATCGAGATGTTACTTTGTTGGGTTACGATCTGATTACCGCGATTAAACTCAGCGTCGACCGAGCAGCATCTGTTTGGTTGACCGAGTTCTTCCAGGGAATGGTTGGAACGCTAACATCAGGTGGCCACTTGAAACTATACTTCCTTAATCGAGCAGAGCACTACATGCGAGAAAATCGAACTCGGCTTCAACAGTTCCTAGAATCGATTGCTCTTCTAGCAGAATCATACATTGTTGTGGCGGTGGCTATGCCATTATTCCTTATTGTAATGCTGGTTATTATGTTCTGGGTATCTGGTTCAGGTGCTCAAATGTCCGAGGGTATGCTGTATGGTATCGTGCTGGGCTTTATCCCAATGATTCACATTGCGTATGCCGTATTAGTTTACACCAGTAGCAAAGAGCAAGAAATGTGAGTGATTGTCATGGCTAGGAAGAAAAAGAAAAAACTAGTCGTTGAACTAGACCTTCCTAAAGACGACAGAACTTTGAAAAATTTGTATATCATCATCTTTTTTTCCATCATCTTAGGGCTTTCCTCAGGTATCATGTGGGTTACAAACTCCGGCTTTATTCCAACGGCAAACGGTGAGCCGATGTTTACCAATGTCTATTGTGGCGCAACTGCACAAGACGATTTAGGTAACGATTACTCTGCTGAGTTTAGCGGCGCAATGAAGCCATCTTATGCAGCCAATCAATCATGTTCGATTCTTCAAGATGAACCGGACCAACTCCAGTGGTCAGAAAATCCGTGGACAAATTTCTTGTCAAAAGCAAAATCGTTTGATGTTCCCGGGATGCCAGACATTGTCAGAGGCGATGTAGTTATTGAGCAACCCATGACGCTTACCTGTGATGTCGAAGCCGCTGACCCAACGGACTATACCGTGGTAGTCAGAGATCCAGACCTCAACATCCTCCCTAACGGCCGCTTTGATGGAAATACCGGTAGAGATGCGGATGTCTGCCTAATCGAGATTGAAAATCTTGAACCTGACAGGGGCTACGAGGTAGCGATATTTTCTAATGAAGACGGCAAACGATTAAACTCAGCAGAATTCGATGTGACTCTGGCATTTTATGATGGAATTCCCACGAACATGAATAACAAGTCCTACTGGCTAGGCCCCAAAATCGAAATGGGTCCGTTTGACCTTAGACCGATGATTTTCCTTAATTTCTTCGGACTGACCTTCTTCTTCCTGCTGTATCCTGCATCTTATTATTGGGAAAGAGTGGAAAAAAGGAAAAACGAAATCGAAGAAAAGTTCCCTGATTTCCTTCGAGACATGGCAGAGTATTGGAAGGGAGGTCTATCTATGACGGTAGCCGTTCAAACCTTAGTCAAGTCAGAATATGGCGCTCTGAATGAAGAAGTTAAGAAAATGTCTGACCAATTGAGTTGGGGAATTAAGTTCAGTGATGTGATTAAGCAATTCTCCGAACGTGTTGGAACTCCTCTTGTCAAGCGAGCGATTACCCTAATTGCAGAGGCAGATCGTGCGGGTGGCAAAATATCAGATATCCTAGTCACAGCGGCCAACGACTCGAGAGAAATTAAGTTCCTAGAAGGTGAAAGGAATCGTGCGATAGGGTCATACATTGCGGTTATATGGACCTCATACTTTGTTTTCTTAGGTGTCATAACCTTGCTTGGTAAGATCTTTATTCCAGCTATCGCTAAATCCAATTCAGGTGACGAAGGCGGTGGTGATTCAGGTGGGGCTAACATAGGGAACATGACAATTAGATCAATTGATCCACTATTTTTCGTGACTGTGTTTTACTACGGTGTCACCATGCAAGCCATTGGTAATGGGTCAATGGCAGGTCTGATGCAAAATGGTCGATTTTCAGCCGGTTTCAAGCATTCTGGAATGATGATTATTGCCGCGTTACTAGCGTTTAACCTGCTTGTGTTCAGCCCAGATCTCATTGGTGAATCGAGTCATTCCATATCCCAGCAAATTATTACCTCAGATTCTACCTACACTGTTGGTCTAAATCCATCTGGTGGTGGTTATGTTCCTTCACCAATACTATAACGAGGTGACATTTTGCGCAATGATGAAGACGCTCAGATTCACATTCTTGAGATGTTAACCCTGTTTTGGTTATTCTTTATGTCTGCAACATTCCTGATTAGGATTGATGTACCAGACGCGCGTTCTGTTGCTCACGATGCGAGTTTAGAGGCCGCAGGAGAGTCAGTACTCCAGTATGGGCTAGGTTTAGATGCCGAAGTTGCAGGGGAAAACCGATTGACAGAGTTACTATCAGAATCTGAGTATGATGGTGCTTGTACGCTCCTGCAGGAGGCGCTTATCGCGGGCAAGGAAGCCAACTGCTGGTTAGCAAAGAATAGTGCTACTTCACACCCACATGGCCTAGTTGGTACCCCTTCTGGCAATACTGTAACAGTTCATCACCTTGTTACGGTTAATGATGACGTATGGACTGTTAGTTTGACAGTTTGGAACATTGGTGGTGGTGCGTGATGAGAGAAGGTCACACTACCAAGGATGACAGAGCGCAGATGCTGCTGGCTACTGGCGTAGTTTTGCTGCTGTCGCTACTTTCGATGGCTGTATTTAGCGTCAAAGTTGCTGGTCTGACATCTGCGCATGAACCCAATTCAGACTCAGTCATAGAAACTACCAAAGAAGTGATTGACATCTTACCATCATTGACTGAAAATCGCACGCAAGTTTGGGTTGCTAGTGGGATGGAAAGAGTTGAAGCAACTGAATTAGCAATGTCCAGTGTGCATGATGACCTGTTGCATCATGGTGAAATTCGAGGTGTAGAAGTGAAAATGCTGGATATTACCGTAAATGAACTAGACTCAACAACATTAGAAATTTCACTGGAGCTGGGAATTACCGATGATTCATCGACATTACAAACGCAACTAACTTTCAACATACAAGCCTAATTATTCGCTTGATTCCAAGCAAGGTCCAAGTAATGCTCTATTTTCTCTAAATCACTGGTAACCCTAGAAATATCTACCACCGGCCAAGATGCAATCTTTGATCGCTCAATAAGTGCTTCTTGTATCCTTCTAATGCGGTCAAAATTAGCGATATAACGGTCGTGTCTTCTGAACGAGTGGGCGTCTCTGGATTTAATCATGGATTGATGTTTTGTTTCATCACTTACTGCCATGACGACTCCAACTGCTATGCCTCCAGAATCTATCCAGTCTCGAATCAGACGGTCACTTGGTATTATGTGAACGCCCTCGAGTAGTAAATCGATACCTTCTCGCAATGCTCTATTGATTGTTGCTTCAATCCCTCGTTCAACTGCTCTGCATGTTTCTATCCAATCAATTACTGCGTCATTTGATTCACCAATTGAGAAGGAAGAACGATGTAAGGCTGGGTCATCGTTGTTATCATCGGCAGCGCGCAATACTTCTCTAATTGCATCTGTTGATAGCAATCTAGCAAAGTTGCTTTTAGCACCGAGTTTCATTGCTACTGTCGATTTGCCAGTGCCTGTTGCCCCAGCGATAATCAATAGCCTTGGCGGCCGATTAGCAATGGTCTTTGCTGTGGTTTCAGCAATCCCAACTTTTCGAGCCATGATGTGTGTATGATGAACTGTAGATTATAGTTGTCACCATTCATAAGACAAATTCCCTAAATTACTTGGCACC
>DAWS01000096.1:0-1392 GCA_002506025.1 Euryarchaeota archaeon UBA111
GAGTGACCCATTGTCATAAATTGCGCACATATGTTGCTCCCCGAGGGATATTTGCGCTGCAGTTCTACCGGCCCCAAGGTCTACCCAGATTGGAGCATACTCATTGGCTTGAGGGCCTGATGAGTAAAATGGGCCGCCTCGACCGAGCTGTCCATAAGCGTCACTGCCCCAGCAGTAAAGCGAACCATTATTGAGAATCGAACAAACATGCATGCCACCGACATCAACTGCTGATGCGGCATTTCCGCCCAAGTCAACCCAGGTTGGAGTACTTACGACTCCTAATTGTTGGTCGTCTTGGCCAAGTTTTCCATGAGTATTGGTGCCCCAGCAATAGAGTGAACCATTATCAACAATAGCACAAGTATTACCGTAGTCAGCAGCAATTCTTGTCGCAGTCCTGCCCACTCCTAAATCCACCCACACTGGAGTGGTTTGTGTTTGTGTTCGTTGGCCGTTACCTAATTGACCATCTGAATTCTCTCCCCAACACATCAGTGAGCCGTTGCTCAGAGTGGCACAAGTATGACGATATCCGTTTACTACCTCAGTAACTGTTGTACCGCTGCCAAGGTCAACCCATACCGGTGTATGGGCGTTTGTGGTACTACCGTCACCAATTTGGCCGCGATTATTCAGTCCCCAGCACATTAGCGTGCCGTTGTCAAGAATCGCACACGTATGAAGTCCTGATGCGTCAAGTTGGTAACCATGTCTAATCTCAGTGGTGGGTGAATTGCTTGAACCACCTGTCTCCATTGCCGATGATTCATCAGCAAATGACTCATTACCGGTTCTTGGACTGTTTATTAGATCCAAATACCCGACTTGGGTCATTATAATCATTAAAATGACTAAAAACGCCGACTTTACAGTTTTCCCGTGGCTAACGCTGCCGTTCATATTCAACCTGCCGCAGTTGGTCGTTTATAAGCAATTTTACAGCCAATGAGCTACATATGGCTTTGCTAATCAGCCGCCAGAATCAAACATGTTGATAACAGTCTCAAGACGTCGAGCCTCCTCTTCCAAATCGGCTTTCTCCTTCTTGTCGAGATTGACATCCTTGAGTTTCTCGTTGATCTCATCAAGACTCTTTCTAGCAGCTTCACGCTCCTCAACCATTTTCTTGTCTTCCTTAGCCATCTGTCTAGTTGCAGCCCTTTGCTTTGTTGCAGCGGCTTGGGTGTAAACACTCTCAGTGAGTTCGACCGAGGTAGGATATGGGATGTTGATGCCCTCAGCGCTGAACTTTGCGTCAATGGTTCTAAGTAACCAATCGCGGGCTAGTTGCTCATCTGAATAATCCTTACACCATGCAAACAAACGATATACCTTAGCGAAATCACCAAGTTCCACCATCAGGACTTGGGGTTTTGGCTCGTCGAGGAT
>DAWS01000096.1:1729-11575 GCA_002506025.1 Euryarchaeota archaeon UBA111
TATTCACAATCTCGAGCGATGTTGAGCATGGTCAATTTGACGTGCTCGGTTTTCTCACGATAGTCAACGCCAACGTCGATAACAATCGATATACGGCGAGCCATACCATCGCCGCCGCCACGAGCGTGGTTAATGATAGTCGATTGAACCAAGGTATTGTTTGGGATAACCACTAGTCGCTCATCACGGTCCAACACTTTCGTAGATAGGATACCGGTACCTACAACTGAACCCCAGGTGCCGTCAACTTCGATACGGTCGCCGATTTCAAACGGTCGGTCAATGGCCAATAGGAAAGAGTTGACAATGTTACCAAGGGTTTGCTGTATTGCTAACCCAATAATCAGAGAGAATACGGCAAGTGATGCGAGCACACCAAACAACTCAACTCCAACCTCGGTCAAAGCTAGGTAAAGTCCACCAAACCAAATGGCGAATCTTAAGGTGAAAGTGATTAATGGGTTGCTGCCAGAAACTGTAACGCTAGACTTTTCAGTAAAGCGATCCATTACCATTGGAATGATGTGCTTGATTGAAACGCTGGCAATTGAGGTCGCAGTTAGTATGTATATCGCAGAAAAGTATGGAGCCAGTGTATCATTAAATTCGGACTGGTTGGAAATCCACAGAGTCGAAAGTTGGGCGGCACCGACAAACAAGAAGAAGTAAGCACGGTTTGCGATTGGGCGGTGTAATTTGTCGTCCCAGGCAGTATCGGTTGACATTACAACGCGACCCCACGGCCGCACAATGGCGTATTTGACGATGTAGTAACCGATGACGGTGAAGATTATCGACAGACCTACTTTGATTAGCGGATTCAAATCATTTGCTGCATCAATCTGCTCATTTATCGTATCCATAATGTCACTCATGTGCTACACCGATGGTCGCTCGACTCACGAACCTTTTTTGATTGTTTTCCTGTTTCTTGTCGCACAATAAGAGGCGGGTCAGGCATCAGATTCTTGCAAACGAGGAATATCCCTCATACTTGTTGTCAGGCAAAGGTTCCGTTTTGATAATCGATTACGGCCTGGTGTATTTCTTCTCTGGTATTCATGACAAACGGACCATATCTAGCAATTGGTTCGTCGATTTCGGGTCCGGCCAAAATCAGCAGATCACAGGGACTATCACATGTTATCTCGACTGTTTCGCCGTCTGAGAGCAGAGCAAGTTCCCCATCGCTTACCTGTTGTTTGATACCAATGCCGAATGGCATTGGTTGTTTTCTAACGCTGAGTTGATTATTTACTCTTATGCTGCCGCTAAATACGTAAATCATCCCATTTAATCCCGAAGCTATTGTTTGATTCAATACTGCCCCCTCCTCCATTTTCACATGAATTAGAGAAATTGGGATGACCGTGTCAATTGACGATGTTACACCCAAACACTCGCCAGCGATAACTCGTGCCCATACACCGTCACGCTCAACAGTTGGAGAATCTGCTTCAGGAATTTCTTGATACCTTGGTGCCATCATCTTATGCTTTGCAGGAAGGTTTACCCAGATTTGGAAACCGTGCATTACGCCGCCCGCATCATAAAAATCCGGGTGTGGTAGCTCTGAATGGATGATGCCTCTGCCGGCGGTCATCCATTGCACATCACCTGGATTCAAATCTCCCGAGTTACCTGCTGAATCCTCATGCTGCATGCTGCCATGAAGCAGATATGTTACGGTCTCAAATCCACGATGAGGATGTGATGGTGCCCCAATCGCTTCCTTCGGACCATAGTTTACTGGTCCCATTTCATCAAGGAGCAAAAAAGGCGACATTAGAGAACCCATCGCTACGGGTCTTCTAACTTTGAAGCCGCCTCCCTCCCGCACAACATGAGTTGGGACTGTTGCCTTGACACTACGTTTGGACATATTCTGTTCACCCTAGAGGTTGCGAACAATGTATTCAAACTGTTGCTAAGAACCGTAAATTTAGAAAAACTAACAATTAAATTGGAAACAAACTAAGCCAATATGTCTGACATGTCTGAATCAGTGATTATGGAGCATGCTGCAAGTTCGGGAACAGATTTTCTGATGTATACCAGTGACTTTTGCGGCTATTGTAATGCGGCAAAACGCTTGTTAGCGAGTAAAAAATTCACCTGTAAGGAGTATAATTACAATCACCATGATGGACTACGACAAGCAGTTGTGGCTGCAACCGGGCATCAAACTGTTCCAGTCATTTTTGACCTCAGAGATGGTCAAGTAATGTTCATCGGTGGTTTCGACGAAACTCGCGCTTACCTAAGATAAGTCTGAGAAAGTTTTCAACCACTCTTTGAGCGAGTCATGGTGTTCAACAGGTATCATGTGACCTTTGTCATGCTCAATCATCTCGATGGCCCAGCCACAGCCTTCAAACAGTGAAGCAATGGCAAAACCGTCCTCCAATGAAACTCTAACATCACGCTTACCGTGCATCCAAAACATTCGCTTGTCATCTAATTCATTAAGGCGCATACGCAATTCCATCGGCCGAACTAGACGAGTGCCAATGCAGATTATTCCTTGGATTCGGTCAGCAACAGGCAGATGCATCAACTCCTGAGCCATGGCGCCACCTTGAGAAAAACCACCAACAATAAGTGGACCTCTGGGCGCCTCGTTAGCAATAATTTGTTCGAGTTGAGACAGGCTAGAATCAACATCAATCAATTCTCGGCGTGACAAATTAGCTCTTCTCGTAGCATCTGCATCATAATCCTCGTAGCGCCACCAAGTCTTGCCCCTGACAGGATGATTATACCGAGCTTCCGGGACTAATAGCGTCCAGCCCTCTGGGAGAATTTTTTCGGCAAATGGGCGCATCATTTCGGCATTACCAGTCATACCATGCATCATGATTAGCGTGGGCAGGTAATCACCTCAGAGGGACCATGAGCGAACCAAAGCCCCAGCAACTTTGAGGTGAACCACTGATGTTTCACCTTGCAGAGTTAGCGTTATTCGGTGTTCGCCAGATTTAGAAGGAATAGTTCCAAACGAACCCTTCTCCGTGGCACCATTGCCCCAAGCACGAGATAATGGTGATGAGCCATCTTGTTGATCGCTGATAGTTAGCGAGCCAGAGCCTTTGCCATCTATTTCAACATCTAAATACCACACTAAGGTATCCCAAGCCTCGTTGGATGAATATCCATCATCGAAGAATGTGTCATAAATTTCTTGGTCATTCTCAGTGTAGAGATTGTCATGCAAGTCTCCTGCTCGGTAAAAGTAAACATCGCCTGTGTAGCCGGTTTTCTTTTGGTTTAGATTCATTCGCAGATTCTCGTTACCGTCGCTATCTTGCCACACTAATGTTTTGATGAAACCTTGGCGACCACTGAAAACATAGTCGAGTTCGTGACCATCATCAGAGGTCGCAGAAACGGTTACTTCACCATTGTAGATATTGTCAGTAGTTGCGGACCACTGTTGACCTAGAAGACGGAAATTCCACGTGTTGCCAACTGACCACGGGAAGTTGAAAACCGGTTGTGGCTCACCATTTTCGTAAACTGACAAGCCGTCGATAGTCACTCGCCCAAGGAACGGATTGTGATTAATTACTGCGTGACGTTGAGCCTCACCTTCGCTTGAGATACCGAGCATGAATAAGCCATCATCTTCTCTGACCTCAGCGACTACTAGTCGCGCGCTATCCTCGCCAAATTCTGGGGTTATGAAAGTGTAAAGCCACTGGTCACCAACTTGCCAATCAGGCAGCGCCAGTTCATCTTGAGTTGTATCGCCGATGCCACCGAGGTTAGAGCCCTGGTCATTGATGCACCCTGCAAGGCTCAATGTCACCATCAAAACCGCTAGCAGGTAAGCACGCATGACATACCGTAAGGGGCTTCTTTTGAAAGCCTAACGCTTCAAGGATTAATTTTGAAAGATAAATATCTCTCATCAAGAAGGCATAAACTATACATTTCAGTGCATTTATTCACTCATGATGGCAAGGTCGCACACAAAACTTGCCAAGTTTATCCACTGGTCCTTTGTCTTGCTCTATACTTATGGGATAGTCAAACAAGTTGACGACTTATCATCTCTGGGCAATGCACGACTATTACTATTTGAGGTTGGATTTGCCACCCTATTTCTCATCATTGTGCTTGCCCGTTACTTTTACATGCGCCGATTCGAGACACTCCAAGGGTCAACTGTCCCAGTGCACAATGTGCACAGAAGGTTTGCTCGACTAGTGCATGTTTCAATGTATATGTGTCTGATTTTGTTACCCGTAACTGGGTTAATTATCGCCGGATTATACAGTCAAGGCTATACTGTAAATGCCACTCCAGACGAGCCACAAACAGTAATCGATTTGGTTTTGGACTTACATGGTATAGCTGCAGACCTGAGTTATTTTCTCATCTTTTTGCATATTTCTGCCGCAGTTTATTCCCGTTTCAAAGGTGAAGGTGTGTGGTCTTCAATGGTTCCAGTGTTAAACAAAGAAACACCTAGGACGGGCAAGATTGTCACTAAATTAACGCAGGTTGAAACCAAGTTATATGATAGAATCAGCAGGTCTTTTTCTAAGGAACAATGATAACTATGCCAGTTATTTTTGGTTGAGTTACTGCAATTAGGATATATTGTTAGGTTTAAGTAAATCCATTCTGGGATACAATCATGGCTACCAATCCAGTAACTGCCCAGTGCCATCACTGCCAAGCAGAAACTCAAACCTATCCATATCACGGACCAGATCTCAAGCGCATGCAACTGTGTAAGCCATGCTATGATACGTATTTAGCAAAGGAAATGGTGTCTTATTGGAAGGACCATATCGCCGAGGAACAAAGACGCACAGGTGCGTCAAGTTAGGCGTGTTTATTCTGGTTTAGAATCACAGTAGGCCGTTCTTGGTTAGCTCACCAGTTCCAGCCAGTACTACTGCAACAATTGACATCAACTTGATCAAAATGTTGAGTGAAGGACCGGATGTGTCCTTGAACGGATCGCCGATTGTGTCACCGATGACTGCTGCATCGTGTGCCTCATCGCCTTTCTTTGCGCCCTCAATATGATTCTGCTCTATTGCTTTCTTGGCGTTATCCCACGCACCACCTGCGTTAGCCATGAACAGAGCAAGTAGAACACCAGATACTAGAGCACCAGCCAACATACCACCTAGGGCAGCTGTTCCAAGAGAGAAACCGATTATTACCGGGGCTAGAATTGCAACAACACCTGGGCCAATCATTTCTCTTAGAGCCGCTTGAGTTGATATGTCAACACACTTCTTTGAGTCGGGCTTAACACCTTCTTTCCCTTCTAGCAGACCGTCGATTTCTTTGAATTGTCGGCGAATCTCAACAACCATGTCCCCAGCAGCCTTACCCACTGATGTCATGGTCATTGCAGCAACCACAAACGGTAGTCCACCACCAATCAATAGACCAATGACAACCATTGGCTCAGTCAGGTCAAGGCTTACTCCACCAACAGCGGTGTTATACGCTGCGAATAGTGCTAATGCAGTCAATGCCGCAGAACCAATTGCGAATCCCTTACCAACTGCAGCGGTCGTGTTGCCGATAGAATCTAGTTCGTCGGTAATGGCGCGCACGTCATCACCAAGTCCACTCATCTCAGCAATACCGCCAGCATTGTCGGCAACCGGACCGTATGCATCAACGGTCATCGTTACACCAACGGTCGCTAGCATGCCCATTGCAGCCATGGCGATACAATACAAGCCATACTCCTCACCGCCAAATTCGTTCGCGCCGAGTATTCCAATTGCAATCAATACAATCGGGATGAAGGTAGACATCATGCCAACCGACAAACCAGCGATAGCATTGGTTGCTGGACCAGTCTTGGACATCTCACCAATGTGTGGGATGGCTTTGGTCTTGATACCAAACACTGGCTCAATACCAGTGTAATATTCTGTAACTAGACCGATTAGAATACCAACTATGCTACCCAAAACCACTGAGTGCATGACACCATATTCAACATCAATCAAACCTTGTTGGATTGAAACGTAGCCACCGATAGCAAACAGAATAGCACCGATAAATGTGGTATTTCGGAGTGCCGCTGCTGGGTCTTTGCCGTTTTTGAGGAAAGCCATAGAGAAAACACCGATTATGGATGCGGCGTAGCCAATGAAACCAAGGAGAATTGGTAGTAGAACATAGTCTGCTGCGTTGTCGCCAGTGAACTCGTTTGCAATAATCATAGCAGCGATAATTGAACCAACAAATGACTCGAATATGTCTGCTCCCATACCTGCAACGTCACCAACATTGTCACCAACGTTATCGGCAATTACACCAGGGTTCCGTGGATCGTCCTCTGGAATTCCTGCTTCGACTTTACCGACGAGGTCTGCACCAACGTCTGCCGCCTTGGTGTAAATTCCGCCACCAACACGAGCAAACAAAGCGATTGATGAGGCACCCATACCGAATCCAGCCGCGGCCTGAATCACGTTTAATCCGCTTGCTGCAGCGTCATCACCGGATGATGCAACATCTCCAGCACCTAGCCACCATGCGATTAGAGAAATACCGAGCAGACCCAATCCGCCAACTGACAGACCCATTACGGCACCGCCGTTGTAAGATACTGCCAATGCCGCCGGTTGGCCGCCGCTTTTAGCAGCCATTGCAGTTCTACCGTTAGCAGAAGTAGCGGCCCTCATACCGGAAAATCCAGCTGCGACTGATGCGAGGGCACCAGCAAAGAACGCAATCGTTGTTTCAGCGTCGTTCAAGACAAACAGAAGGGCGCCGACTGCAGCAACGAAAATTCCCAAGATTCGGTATTCAGCCTTCAAGAAAGCCATAGCACCGTCTTGTATTTCGTTAGTGATATCAGCAACTACATCGTTGTCAATCTTCACACTGTTTACTCGCATGTACAATACAAAAGCAATGACAAGTCCAACTAGACCTGTTCCTGCCGCAATTAGAGGTATGTTTGTAATATCCATAATAACCACCTATTGAGCCGGCGACCTGTGAACTCCTCATAAGTGGTTCGCTTGTAAGTTGGACACAATATCGAGATTAACGACCTGATATTGTCTCGCCGAGTGCGGTTTTAGGGAAAATTTGGAGAAATGATTCATTAAAGACGGCTTGCTGGGCCAACTATGGGAATAACCGCAGAGGAGATTTTGGCCGAGATTGGTCCCGTCCAAGAAGTTCTTGATGCCCATGATGGCATTGTCAACGTCATCGACACTGCTGAAGGTAACATCATGCTATCACTTGATGGTGGTTGTAATGGATGTTCTTCAACACCCATGACTGCGATGCAAATATTCTACTCATTGATGAAGTTAGATGCAGTGAACGATGTGATTTTTGTTAACGGCGAACTACCAGAATATATGCGCGATTTTATCAAGAAAAAAATGGCAAAAGAAGCTGCAGAAGCCGATCAAAACCTAACATCGGGTGGAGATCACGAACCGCGCGGCGAGATAATCTAGACTACTCTTCTTCTTTTCTGCCGATTGAGTGGGGATTCGCTCCGAACGATACATTAGTACCTTTGATGTTCATTCTCGCTGATACTGCGATGATTAGGCAAACCAGTGATAGCGGTTTAGGTAGATAGGCTGACCCCCACAAGGAACCACCCGCTAGAGCTAACCACCACAGCACGACTGCACACAAAACCAATGACCCGGCAATGACATTTTGCGCCATGTATTCTGCTTTTTCCGAACGCGAGAATGTTGCAATGAACGTGAACAACACTGCGGATAAACCGCACAGTGCCTCTGCCAGATGTTCAATGAAAACTGGGTCAACACCTGCCATGTATTGGCCTAATGTTTGATGTTCTTAAGCACGGTTACTGCTTTCGCAGTGTTATGGAGTCATAACAAGGTTTGAAACCATAATCGCCGTGAATCAGTCATGGCAGGTGGTGAGTTCTCTTTACCGAAAGCCCGCCCCAATGGTCCGCCATTCTTTTCGCGCAATCAAATTGCAGCAGCGCTACATCAAGTTGCAGTGCTGCTTGAACTCCAAGGGGCTAATGTATTCAGATTGAGGTCATATCAAAACGCTAGCCGAACCTTGGGTGGCATCACAGAAGATTTAGGTGAATTGGTCGCAACCGGGAAAATATTTGACATCAAAGGCATCGGCAAAGGCCTTGGCTCTGCCATCTCACAAGCAGTCTCAGAAGGCAAGTGGCCTAGTGATTGGATTGATCTGCACAACAACACACCACCTGGCTTGATTGAAATGCTGGGTATTCCCGGCTTAGGACCGAAGCGAATCAAGATTATGAATGAAGAATTAGGTGTCGAATCAATTGCCACTCTCAAGCAAGCAGCGTTAGATGATTCTATTGCTGGGTTGAAAGGATTCGGCGCCAAGTCCCAGCAGAAGATGCTTGACGGCATTGAATTATTAGCCAGATTCCGCTCGCGACGAAGGCTCGATATTGGTCTGATGTATGGTGAGGCATTCGAACAAAAAATTGCTGGAATTGACGGCGTCATCAAGGCTCAACTTGCCGGTAGTGCTCGCCGGCGCAAAGAAACCATCGGCGACTTAGATGTTGTAGTAGGCGTCCTTGATGAAGACAAGGAACGGGTGAGTAAAGCGATTCTAGGTCTGTCAGGTATTGCAGATGTCAAAGGCGCTGGTGATTCAAAAATCAGTCTGATTCTCGATACCAGTATATTCGAAGGTGGATTTTCACTCGGACATATTGACAAAACCGTCATGGAGGCTATCGGCGGTGATGATTACGAACAACTTGAATCTGGTGGTACAATTGATGCACAAGTCAGACTAGTCACCCCGGAAATCTTCCCGTTTACTCTGGCGTATTTCACCGGTAGTAAAGAGCATAATATCGTCATGCGCCAACGAGCAATAGATCGTGGTTTAAGGCTCAGTGAATTCGGCCTGATACCAGAATCTGAGGCGGGCGATTTGAAAGGCATGGCGGCTGCACATCTGTCACTTCCAGCGATTGATGAATCTGAAATCTACCGCCATCTAGACCTAGAGTGGGTGCCGCCCGAATTGCGTGAAGATACTGGAGAAATTGACGCTGCCAATTCAGCAGCTTTGCCTAGATTGATTGTTCCGGGTGATGTAAAAGGCGTATTACACAATCACACAACCCTATCTGATGGCGACGCAACCTTGGAGCAAATGGCGGACGCAGCGAGAAATATTGGCTGGAACTGGTTGGGTGTTGCCGACCATTCGCAATCGCTCAAAGTTGCAAATGGTGCGAGTCCAGAAGATCTGTTAGCGCAGGGTCAACAAATCAAACAGTACAATGCTGCTTGGGCTGAAGAAGGAATTGAGTTTAGATTATTTCATGGCTCAGAGTCCGACATACTTGAGGATGGAAAATTGGATTACACTGACGAAGTACTTGCCGAATTAGACTATGTTGTTGCCTCAGTCCACGCAATGACGAAGTGGAAAAATCGTGATGAAGTGACTAACACCGAAGACCTAATGCGAGCAATCGATCACCCTGCAACCAAAGTTCTTGGCCATCCAACAGGACGTATTCTTCAGGGTCGAGACGGTTATGAAATCGACATGTTTGCAATTATTGAACACATGGCAGAACATAACGAAGCAGGACGATTGAAAGCTGTCGAGTTAAATGCTAGCCCATATCGACTTGACCTAGACTGGCGCCTCTGCAAATACGCCAAGAGCAACAATGTTCCAGTTGTTATCAACCCCGATGCGCACTCAGTTCGTGGACTTGGTGACTTTGCATACGGCGTCATGGCGGCACGCAAAGGTTGGTTAGAATCCGGCGATACGCTCAATTCCCTAGCGCTTGATGAAATTACCGCACGATTACTTTGAACATACATTCAT
>DAWS01000021.1 GCA_002506025.1 Euryarchaeota archaeon UBA111
AATTTTTCCACTGTCGCTGCTCTCCTCAAATACAGCGTTAATGCAACTAGCGTTATCAGGGTTAGACAATAAAGATTCAGAGTTTCGTCTGGAAGAAAAGAACTCCCATCCAGTTGCATTAAATTTAGTGGCTCAAGGGCGATTATTATGAAAAAGCCAGATAATAAGCCCATCATCAAGGTCAATAATTGTCCAGGTAAAGCCTCGGCTTTTTTCAATAATTCATCACTAGCGCCGGAACGTTTCATCCTGTCTGAGGCGAATAGAAGTATGGCGCAGGTGATAACTAAGGTAATTGCCCAAATCGCTTGTTGGCCGTATGTCCATGACAATGCAATCGTTGCCACACCCCATACTGTCATGAGAGTTCGCGGACGACCGCGATGCTTCTCAAACAAGACCATAATAGCGTGACTAATCATAAGAATTGTTAGGATGCCAAACAGACCGATGGCAGGAAGGGCTCCCGGTCTTGTCACCGACCAAGTAACAAATAGAGTTAGTAGGAAACTAAGGTTCCATAACTGTAGCACTGCAGAATCTCTTAACCGAGCACTTAATTCTGACATGCCACCTAACCTAGAGGCCAAATTAAATCCGGTCTCTCCGTGCTTCATGTTAACCCAAATTTGCTGTGATACCAATAATAACATCCACACTGCGAGGTCGTATTGTTCAATCAAAATTGGGACATAGTCTGCAGAAACCAAACGATTCTCAACGTCCGTTGCGAATAACATAAGCCATAGCCACGGACCAACAACTGCTGTTCCAGCAATAGAAGGTGAGTCTCTGTACATAGATAGTTGCGCCAAACCAATCCAAACAATGCCTTGGCTTACAAGCAAGGTTCTAGCACCACTACCGCCATCGTTAGCCGGAATGAGTAATGTTAGCAGTATTACGATGACTAAGCCTCCAGCCCAGAGTACATGATCAGAAACGGCGGTTTGGTTCCGCAACAGTGCACCAGTCGTCAAAACTGCCGTAACTGCTGCGTAGATGCTGTATGGGCGAAGCCCGAATGGCAAGTTCAAGTCCACAATGCCACTTTCTAATATTGCTAGAGCGAAGAGTAACAATGGTGCGGGAAGAACAATGAGCGGTAGTAACCGTGGCCATTCTACGCCTCTGACAACTAGATACGATGCACTGAATGCGGTTAGTAGTAATACCAACTGCGCTAATGCATAGCCAGTTTCAAGTCGGTTAGCTGCAACCGCTAGTAATGCACCAATCATCCCCAAGCTAACAGATACTGACCACAAGCCAGGTTTACCAAGTCCAAGGGCTTTGAAAGCGTCTGAAAACCAGTTGTCTTTGTTGACAAATTTTGCTGCCATTGTAGAGTTAGTCGCAGTAACACAAACCATCAGTAGGAATAACAGTAATTCGTCTTCAAACGGCAAAATAGTCAGGCCAAAAAGGTCCCAATCATTAGAAATTGCGTGCACTCCAACCCACAGATACGACACGGCAATGCCCATACTAGCAAGATTTCCGGAGTTGCGAATTATTGCCAACCCGTGAAGCATTATTGTACCGATACCAATCATCAAAGCAACGCCAAATTCTCCATACAATGCTCCCGCCGCACTACCAACAACGAGTAATATCAGGGTTGCTTGTGCAGCAATTGCATCCTCATCATGTCGTTGTGCGATGCCAATGTTTAGTCCAACACCAACTAGTAAGAGAATACCCAGAAGATTATCCTCATCAGCAAATGAAACACTGTCCAGCCAACCCCAATGCCACAAATCAAGAATCAGTCCGTAAATTAATTTCATCGAAATAATAACCCAGGTAACACCCAATATCCGCATGTTTGGGTTAGGAATCCACCTCTCTCCGAGGTATAGCCCAATCACCGCCATAGCAGTCAATCCAATGGCGCCAAATATTGGGTCGAGAACGGTTCCGACAATTGTTCCAATCAATGACCAAGAAAATACCATGGCAACCAGTAATCCGAAGCCAAGGCGCTTCTCGCCATACACCGCTAAATCAGTGACACTATCCATTTCAGGAGCTGTAGTTACGGTACCGTCTGCTTGTATCGCCCCGGGCCGGTCGAAATCATTACCTCCTCGAGAAAAGATCTCAGCAATTTCTCCCATTGCGATATCAGGCTCTTGCGATACTTCTTGAGAGATTTCAACCGGTTCAGATTTTGGTTCATCATCGGTGACCATGAAGGATGAAATGTCAATTCCTCTAGCCCGCGAAAACGACCGTTTGCGGAGAACTTCATCTCGAGAATCATCGTTATTAGCAGGCTGTTCTGGCCCACTCGAATCCTCAGACATACATGCCGTTGTCCAAGTATATCTATTCAATCCTCGCCCCGATTAGCATAGATAGATTGGGTTTTTCGGTTAATCAAAACAGCTCAGAAATCCTCGGATAAAAAAACACTAGCATACGAAAAAGACAAAGACAGCCTTCACCACGATTTGATATGGCCGAGGTCGTGGATGCGCATCCTGCGGGCCTTGCGCTGCACGGAATGGAACCATCTGGAGATGTCCACTGGAATCTACCTGTCGAAACTTTGGTTGAAATGGCAGTAGTTCGGGGTGAGGGCGTGTATAGCGCTCACAGAGCGCTAGTAACTGAAACCGGTGACCGAACCGGGCGTTCACCAAATGACAAATACATCGTCGATGAACCATCTATTAGCAACGATGTGAACTGGGGGGATGTAAACATCTCTACGAACACAGAGACATTCAACAAAATGAGGAAGAAAGTACTCGAGTATTTGTCTAATCGGTCGGAATTATTTGTCCAAGATCTGTATTGTGGTGCTGACATGGCCGAATCACTACCGATAAGAGTGATAACAGAAAATGCTTGGCACAATGCCTTTGCACGTAACATGTTCGTCCGCCCATCAGCAAATCAGATGCTAGATCACTCACCAGAGTTCACTGTATTTCACGCTCCATATTTCGAAGCAACTGCAGACGACGGATTAAATTCAGAGTGCTTTGTAATAGTAAACTATGAAGCAGGAGAGGTTCTAATTGGTGGAACCAAATATGCCGGTGAAATAAAAAAGTCCATTTTCTCTGTGATGAACTTAATCTTGCCGAAAAAGGGCATTTTGCCAATGCACTGTTCTGCTAACACTAATGGCGAAAACACGGCGGTTTTCTTTGGTTTGTCTGGCACGGGTAAGACCACATTATCCGCTGATCCAAAGCGCGCTTTGATTGGTGATGACGAACATGGTTGGGGGACTAACGGAGTGTTCAACTTTGAA
>DAWS01000098.1 GCA_002506025.1 Euryarchaeota archaeon UBA111
CGCTAACCACGGTTCTCTAACTCCGCAGAGCAAATCTCCGTGGCTGTCTAATTTACAATAGTCGGATCGATTTTTATGGTATAGCTCAAGGAAAATATTGATTGAAAATACTGAGATAAACCATATGTGTGCTAGATAGACTGCACCTGCTGCTGCGAACCAAGGGTCCTCGACTGGACGCTTCTCTCGACCGCCCAAGAACGGAGGTAGGATAAGAATTCCAACAGGAATGCCTGTTAGAGCGGCTCCCCACCATGCTGCATTCCATGGGAATACAGGTTGGCCGAAAATGTCACCAACAAAACCAGTTGGGACAGTAAATTGTGGCAAATACTCACCCCATCTAAGGTATCCGTATGAAAACAGAACATACCAATCAGGGAAAACGAAACCAGCTTGTGCATATGGGTCAGCAGCGCCATGGAGTGGTGGGGGTATAATCCATGCATAGTATAGTAAAACTGCTCCCATAAAGGCGAATATCAGAATGTCACGTAGGACTTCATGCGGCCAGAATCCGTGTCCGAGTCTAGTTCTTTTCCTCTTGTCACCAGTGCTCTGAAGTTTTTCCTTTTCATCCATGTAGGATGATGCTACTCTACCGAGATTTTCTACTAGTCCCATTTAATTCCCCCAAATATCAATGTGGCTCCGCAATGCCTTGTACCCAAACAATAAACAGATGAACAATAATCAATCCAGTAACTATTACTGGTAGAATGAATACGTGGATGAAATACATTCTGGTAACCGTCCTTGGAGTTAGTGCGGATCCACCAAACAGAAGTGTAGCGATTTGCTTGCCAACAAGCGGGCTGGAATTTGCTAGATTGATACCAATTACAGCAGCACCATATGCTAGCGAGTCCCATGGTAGTAAGTATCCAGAGTATCCAAATACAATTGTCAGTGCCATTAGCGCTACGCCGATTAGCCAGTTCAATTCTCTTGGATTTCGATATGCACCAGTGAAATAAACACGACACATGTGCAAGAACACACTGGCTACCATGAAGTGCGTGCCCCAGTGATGGACGGCTCTGATAATGTAACCAAATGGTAGTTCGGTCATAATGTACTGCATACTAAGGTATGCTGGCGAAGGTATGCCTTCTCCTCCGGGGACATAGTAGATGCCGAGGACTGTACCAGTAATCACCAATATGATGAATGATAGGAATGAGATTCCGCCAAGACAGTATAGTGGATACCAATACCAAATAATTCGTAGTTTATACTTCTCTGCGTGGGTTAGTGGCATTTGCCGGTGCATGTTGTAATATGCACCTTTAGACATATTCCAATAATCCTGAATTCTAAATCTAGTGTCGAGCCAGGAAAATACCCACAAGAACGATCGTTCGGCGAAACCCATCCTTCCGGTCGATTCTACTGCTCGAAGAATTTCTCTTCTGGGCATTTCCTCATTCTCTTTACGTAATGTAAAGGCTACCAGAACGATGATGAATGCAATAAAAAACCACAGAATCCAAAACATTGTTGTCATTTTTTCACCTCAGTCGCAGTATGTATACCAATCAAGATAGTCAGTAATTCCTTCAATATTGTCACCGTTCATTTGGACAGGTATAATCGGTAGCCCTACAGGTGCAGGCCCTCCGGATACTTTAATCCCGGCATAGTTGAATGTAGCTCCGTTTGATCTGTTCCTGTTTGAGTTCATTTCTAGTGCAGTTGGATCAAATCTTGATGAGTGACAAATGCAGAATAGTTTAGTTCCACCATCATCGGTTCCATTTGGTGTCCAAGAGTCGTCAGTGAACGAGTTAGAAACAAGTTGCCAGCCAGGTATGCAGCAAAGATGTGTGCACCTTCCATAGATTATGACTAGATTGTCAGACGGGAAAATTCTCGGGTCTATGTCTGACATATCTTCGAAATGTCCGATTCTTTTTCCCGTCTCATCGTAGCCTTCCATTGTCTGGAAGCGAGCTTTGCCATTTGTTACCGGAGTGTCTTTGTTCTTATCGTGGTCGACATAAACGACAATGACTGGGACACCATTCCATATGCCAGCCGCTCCAGCGGTGCCGGTTGAGGATTTAGCCGCCTCATCGACAAAATCTTGACGAGTCATGGGTAGTTCATGCTTAGCACCATACCATGCTTCATCCTCTCGACCTTTTGCCCAGAAAATTACTCCATTGTTACTTCCACCTGAATCAGCACCAGGGGGCAGTAAGATGGCCGAGAATCCTAATACTCCAAGTGAAGCAGCCAATACGCCTGTAGCGGTATTGAAACCATATTTCAAGAACTGGCGGCGATTGATAACCTTGTTTGTGCCAAAAGCAGCATCACCATCGTCTAACGAGGGTGCGGGTTTTAGGTTGTATTCTCTAGCCAATCAAATCACATCTTGTATTCTTTCCAATCCTTTTGATGTTCAGGTATGAATTTGTTTATTGCATGCTTGACAATGATGGTATCAGGCAAAATGAATCTGAGATAGACTAACCCCATCAGTATCAGGGTGGTGACGCCGATAGCCAGATGGAATGCGAGTTGCCGCTGGTCCCAATCGTTTGCTAATCCATAAATCAGGGAGAACATCCAGTAGCATGACCAAAAGATTCCCCATATGAAAAAGAACATTGTTAGGTATGATGCACCCGATGGCGCTAGTTTAGCGCTCACAATCGATCCCATGTCAGCTTCAGTGAAGACTCCTTTATCGATTGCGAGTTCCATTTGCTCTTCAGTTAGCGATGCGTCCTCTAAAGACTTCCTTGCATCGTCGACCGATATTTCTCCACGGGCAACGCCACGTAGCAGTTTTGTAATCGTATCATCCATTATTGATCACCTCTCCTTCTAATTTTATACCGCAGTCGCAACTGGTTGCTTCTACCTTGATATGA
>DAWS01000135.1 GCA_002506025.1 Euryarchaeota archaeon UBA111
ATTCAGGAAACAGTTGACCCTATTCGCGAAGCAAAACTACGGAGAATGTCTTTATTTGACATCTTGGATTCAGAGGAATTGGTTCCAGCGCTTCTTTCCCGACTGGGTAGTGTCAGAGCTGCACTAGATGGACACGGAGGGGGCATCAAAGTAGATTCACATTCAGTTTTTGAAAGCGATGGTAAATCAACGCTTGAAATGGTTTTAGACCTTACCGGAGCATGTTTGTCATGCGGCGCAGCACCAGGAACTCTTGACGGCATCAAGGCAGATTTGGAAGCTGATTCAGAAGTCGAAAAAATACGCTTTTCTAGAAAATTGCTGGACACATTTGATGAGTTGGGGAGAGAATTTATTCTAGCGCACGGAAATGTCGAGTTTGTTTGATAGTTCGTTGATTCTATGGATTAATTCAAATCACCAACCAATCAGCGCTGTTTATGCCAGTGTGGTCTGACCTGCCAAGACCCGACCCCGAACCATGCCGTGCAGGTGATGAGGGCTTGTTCGAAGTCACAGTCAGAGATGGTAGAGCGAGACTTGGAAAATTACACACCAAGCATGGGATTTTGACAACACCAGCACTGCTTCCAGTAATCAATCCAAATATCCGGACAATTGAACCACGCGAAATGTGGGATAGGTATGGAATAGGTGCCTTGATTACAAATTCATACATTATACGAAAACATCCAGAGTTGAGCGACAAGGCGCTAAAGGATGGCGTTCACGCACTGTTAGATTATCCGGGGGTTGTGATGACTGATTCAGGAACTTTCCAAGCCTATGTCTATGGAGATATCGATGTAGGAGTGGATGAAATAGTTGAATTTCAGCGTAATATTGGCGTAGATATTGCCACTATGCTAGACGTTTTTTCTAGGCCTGATATGACTCACTCTGAAGTGCAGAATGCAGTTATGGAAACAATAAATCGTTCGGAAATTTCTATTCACAGTGCCCAAGGAACAATGCTCAATGGACCAATCCAAGGTGGAATCTACCCTGAGTTAAGAGAAATTTCTGCTACCGAAATGGCGAAATACAGTTTTGCTGTTCACCCAATAGGTGGCATTGTCCCAATTATGGAGCAACAACGCTACCGAGACTATGCAAAGATAATGCTCGCAACATTACCATTTTTACCACCCAACCGGCCAGTTCACATGTTTGGATGTGGCCATCCGATGTTGTTTCCAATGTCGATTGCCCTCGGTGCAGATTTATTTGACTCCGCAGCATATGCACTGTTTGCCCGTGACGGAAGGATTCTCACTCCTTGGGGCACTGAAAGATTGGACGGGTTAGTTGAATGGCCAATTATCACTCCTTGCATAACCTCTTATTCGCCAGAAATGGTGAGGTCACTACCGAATGAAGAGCAAATAGCCCTGCTATCAAAGTATAATCTTGAAATCACCTTGGCGGAACTTTCGAGATGTCGTCAAGCAGTCAGAGACGGTAAAATCTGGCGACTAGTTGAGCAGAGAAGCCACATGCACCCCGCACTAAGAGATGCCTTTTTGTGGCTAACTACCAATCCAGCAACCTCACATTTGATTCAACAAAATCGTGATGCCATTCCACTAGATGAAACAACATCGTCGCAGGATGTGATCAATGTTGGTCGTTGGGAAACCGCTTGGAATTGGATTCTTGATGCACAACAAACTCCACGCAAGGGTGGTGAGCAGTGGGCCGGTTCTGACACCGACAGAAGGCCTCACATAATTACAGCAAAAAATCTCCTGAAGAACCGCTGGCACCCTTCTAATTCCTCGATTTCAAATGATGGGTCAGTGTTGATATTTTACGGTCAGTCCGGGCCATGGCGAGACAAATGTGACAGTTTAGTTGCAAAATTAATCAAGTGTGCACCGGATATTGAAATCATGGTTGACACACCAATTGGACTTGTCCCATATACCTTGGAGGATCTCAACCCATTTTGTCACATTGAGGGCCCGAATTGGGTGTGGACTAATCATTTAGACATGGCGAAATTAGCCACAGAGTTAGAACAATTTGGTTTGGGTGGCAGGGGGATTATTCCCATTGACCTGCGTGGTGAGAATTTTGAAGTGGAAATATTTGCCAAATTGAACGATTATGACTTATTGTTTGATATTGATTTAGTGAACAATAAAATCATGATTTTAGATGATGAAGCCTTCAATAATAGTATGATTGCACTTAATCGCCGCAAGGCGCGTGACAAGCTTGCAGTCTTGTTCAACACCGATCAAGAAACCGCCAATGAGCTTACTTCATCCATGGAATTTGTTGTCAATAAGCACGGGAGAATCAAAAATTTGCTGTCTCCAAATGGTGATCACCTAGCTAGCTTTCGACTAGGTGACGGCGGTCTATCATTGGCTAACTTTGGTGCTATCGAGTTGTTTAATCGACGGCGCAGGGTATTACCTAGTGGATTTACTGACTCGTCAATTGGACCATACTCAGGTGAGGGTTTAGCAGTGGTGGTAGTCGATGATGATGCCGTGCCATTTGTTCGCAAAGGGCGAAACGTGTTTCATGGATTCGTCCTTGCCTCTGATCCTTGGCTGAGGCCAGGCGAAGCCTGTTTCATATGTTCGGTAAACGGTGAATTAATTGGTCATGGTGTTTCCTGCTCCACTTCAGTTGAGCTTGCTACCATGAGAAAGGGAGTAGCAATCAAGACTCGCGACGGCATTAAGCCAGATATTTAATTGGCCAATATAGCGTAGCATTCAAAGGTCGCCTGTTACCTCGTTTGGCTGAGAAACAATGTCGGATGTTGAGTATATCATCGAGACTACGGATTTATCCAAGTCTTATGGACCTCATTTGGCGCTGGAAAATCTCAATCTCAAGATAAGAAAAGGTGCAACCGGTTTACTCGGACCAAATGGCGCCGGTAAATCCACATTTTTGAAGACAATTTTAGGTCTAATTCAAGCAACATCCGGCCATGGCACTGTGCTAGGGCATGATATTCGTACCGAGGGTGCTGCGATTCGTTCTCGCATAGGATACATGCCTGAATATGATGCGTTGAACCCAGATATGGAAGCAATTCATCAAGTGAAATATTCTGGAGAACTGCTTGGAATGAATCCCATTGTTGCTATGTCAAGGGCGCATG
>DAWS01000063.1:0-11968 GCA_002506025.1 Euryarchaeota archaeon UBA111
TGTCAGAAGTAGAGATGGAGCAAGAATCTAGCCCAGCACCAGAGGAAGTCAAGCCTATTGCTGGCATCGGAACACTTGTATTTGGCAAGTGGGATGCATCGCAAGTTACCTGTAAAGATCCAGGACTAGCACCTTACATCAACCTCACAACTGTCGGTGTCCCACACACTGGAGGACGACACGCTAATGCATGGTTCGGTAAAGCAAAGTTATCAGTTGTCGAGAGATATATCAACAAACTGATGAGAACTGGACCATATACCGGTAAGAAACAGGGTGCAATGAAGGCTTTTGAAACAGCTCTCGATAATATTGCAGAAAAATCTGGTGAAAACCCCTTACAAACATTTGTCGACGCTATATGTAACGGCGCTCCGATGGAAGAAATCACTAGAATCAAGTTTGGTGCAGTTTCTCAGCCCAAAGCTGTCGATTCATCACCATCTAGAAGGTTAGATGTTGCCCTCAGGAATCTGGCCAAAGGAGCCCAGCAGGGAACCCACAAATCAAAGCGAACACTAACGAGTTGTATAATTAACGAGTTAACGAAAGCCGCATCTGGAGATGTAACCTCCTTTGCTGTATCCAAGAAAGAAGAACTTGAGAGAATCGCTGCTTCAGCCCGGTGAAACTAACCGCAATCGAAGTATTAGTTACCGATTCAAACAGTCGCTAGTCGCCCATTTATCACCAATAGAAAGGTGTAGCATGTGCTTGTGATGCGAGTTGCTTAAGAACCCCTCTTTACTGGCTAATTTTGTCGAGAAGTGGTGAACACATGGGCCGTAAAGAAGATAATATCAAAAAAGCAACCGAAGTAATGCATGTTTTACCACAGATTCGTAACCTGTGCATCGCCGCACACATTGATCACGGTAAAACTACCCTTTCCGATAACCTAATTGCTGGAGCAGGAATGATGTCTAGTGATTTAGCAGGTGCTGCTAGGGTTTTGGACTTTGATGAACAAGAATCTGCTCGTGGGATAACTATCAACGCAGCATCAGCGTCAATGGTTCACCAAGTGGAGGGTACTGACTATCTCATCAACCTAATTGATACTCCAGGTCACGTAGATTTTGGTGGCGACGTTACGAGGGCTATGCGAGCAGTAGATGGATGTTTTATCCTTGCCTGTGCAGTAGAAGGACCAATGCCACAAACTGAAACAGTTGTCAGGCAAGCACTGAAAGAGAAGGTAAAGCCGGTATTATTTATCAACAAAGTAGACCGACTGATAAATGAGTTGCAAGTCACTCCTGAAGACATGATGGAGAGATTCAAAGGAACCATTACTAAAGTCAACAAACTAATTCGACAATTTGCTCCTGAAGAGTTCAAGAAAAGCTGGCAAGTTAGCGTTGGAGACGGAACCGTAGCATTTGGTTCAGCATATCACAACTGGGGAATAACCGTTCCATACATGCAGAAGTCTGGAATTTCATTTAAGGACATCTTTGAATATTGTAACAAAGAACAACAAAAAGAACTAGCACAAAAGGCGCCAGTTCACGAAGTTCTGCTTGACATGTCTGTTACCAAACTACCAAGCCCTGTCGAAGCACAACCATACCGTATCCCAAATATTTGGACCGGTGATCTTGAATCACCAATCGGGAAATCAATGATTGGCTGTGATCCAGAGGCCGAACTTGCAATGATGATTACCAAAATTTGGATGGATCCGCACGCTGGTGAAGTTGCTGTCGGTAGAATCTACTCAGGCGCTGTCAGCCAAGGTGAATCTGTTTACGCTATTGGTGCTGCAAAGCCAGAACGTGTTCAGCAGGTAAGTATGATGGTTGGCGGCGACAGAATTACTGTGCCCAAGGTAGTTGCAGGCAATATCGCAGCGTTAACAGGAATTAGGACTGCTGCTGCTGGTGTTACACTTTCAAAAGACAAGGATTTCACACCTTTCGAGGCAATTCGACATTATTCTGAGCCTGTGGTTACCGTAGCTGTTGAACCGAAGAGCATGAAGGATTTACCCAAGTTCATTGACGCACTACGAGCATTGGCCAAATCTGATGCTTCTCTGCAAGTGACGACCAATCAAGAAACCGGTGAAGCTTTGCTAGCAGGAATGGGTGAATTGCACCTGGAAATCACCGTATACCGAATCGAAGAAGAACAAAACATCAAGGTGAAAGTAAGTCCACCAATCGTTGTTTATCGTGAAGGTGTCGAAGGGAATAATCACGGCAGGCCATTTGAAGGCAAGTCACCAAACAGACACAACAGATTCTACTTTGAAGTCGAACAACTTCCGGGAGAGGTAATTGAAGCACTAAAGTCTGGTGACCTTGGAGATGGACCTGTAAGGACAAAGGAAGCCAAGGAAGTAGGCAACAAGTTCGGTGAGCATGGCATGGACAAAGATTTGATGAGAAAAATTTACGCAATTAAGGGCACTAACGTATTGGTTAATGATACCAAGGGTATTCAAAACCTTCACGAAACCCGTGAACTAATCATCGAAGCATTCAACGAAGTGTGTGTTAAAGGCCCGATCGCTGACGAGCCGGTTCAGGGAATGTTTGTTAGATTGGTCGATGCAAAACTTCACGAAGACGCGATCCACCGTGGTCCTGCTCAGACAATACCTGCGGTAAGAAACGGTATCAAAGGTGCGATGATGCGAGCTAGAACTATCATTCAAGAACCAATGCAGAAGGCTTTCGTCTCGGTGCCAAATGACTGGCTTGGACAAGTTACCAGAGAGGTTACCAACCGAAGAGGTATTATCGAGGATATGCCATCCGATGGTGATGTTACAACAGTTGTCGGAATTATACCAATTGCTGAAACCTTCGGCTTCTCCAATGACATCAGAGCTGCATCTCAAGGAAGAGCCGTTTGGAACACTGAAAACCTGGGCTTTGAACCATTACCACCACAATTGTTTGACAAGGTAGTTGGGGAGATTAGAACTAGAAAGGGATTGAAGCCAGAACCCAATCCCGAATCCTATTACTCAGACTGAACAGTATGACTGGTAAGGTGGTTGGCCTACACACCTCAAATGGTGGCGTTCCGAAATTACCCACGGAATTGTTAGTGGTAACTAGGGATGGATGCCTTGGCGACAAGCAAAACGATCGAAAGCATCATGGTGGATTGGACAAAGCGGTTTGTATATTTCAGGAAGAGATTATTGCTGATTTAGCAAATAATGGACACCCGATTTCACCTGGTTCAACTGGTGAGAACGTATTGATTAGTGGTATTCCTATCGGTGATATTAAACCGGGAGTTAGTTTGAAATTTCCTAATGTTGAATTAACTATAACTCAAGATGCACCTCCATGTAAAACTATCAAAGAGTCATTTATCGGCGGACAATTTAATGTCATTTCACACAAAAAGCAACCAAATTTCACAAGATGGTATGCCAAAGTAACCCAAGCAGGAACAATATATCTTGATGACTCGATAGAGACGGTTAACTAATTCTGTTGAGTTGATAATCGGTTAGTTCGCGTAACGCCAACAGTGCTGGGCTATCTCTTAATCTATCCAGACAAGAATGAGCTTTCTTGTGATACTCCTCAGCCTTCGTTCGGGCGTAATCAACTGAACCAATAGACTTCAATGCTGCTAACCCCAGATCGATTTCAGCTTGGGTAGCAGATTCGCCCTTACCAAGTACTGCTTTCAAATTATTAAGCTCAGGAGAATCAGGCTGCGATAGCGCATGAATGACCATCAAAGTTCGCTTACCTTGAGCAAGATCTGAACCCGCAGGTTTGCCAAGTGTATCTGAGTCAGAAAGAACGTCAATTAAGTCGTCCATCAGTTGGAAACATAAACCAACTGCAAGACCCCAGTCAGCCATGCATTGAATGGTTTCAGCATCTGCCCCAGACATACGAGCACCAACTTCAGCACATGTCAAAAACATCACTGCGGTTTTCCCCTCTATCATTTCGAAGTAATCACTCTCAGATACAGCGATACGGTCCTCAAACTCGATGTCTAATTGCTGCCCCTCACTAACTCTTCTAACCATCCATGCTAATCGATTCACCATTGCACCGACATCCTTGTGTGCCAGTCCTTTAGCCCCCACCAATCTCTCAAAGGCAATTGCTAACATTGCATCACCAGCATTAATCGCAGTCGGTAAGCCGTATTCTATGTGAACCGCATTTAGACCACGTCGAGTATCATCATCGTCCATTATGTCATCGTGGACTAAAGTAAAATTGTGCACAATTTCAATAGCTGCACCAACATCTAGCAGACCGGAATGTGAATTTCCAACAGCCTTGCCTACTAACCAGGGAAGAGTGGCTCTTAGCCTTTTACCGCCACCTTCAATCAAGTGCATCATGGCATTTGACAGTCGTGAATGCTTAGAGGCACACAGACTATCAGAAATTCTGCGCTCAACTAGTGGCTTAACCTCCATTATTGAGGTATTCAGCCCTGCACCAGTCGCAGTCGACAGCATATCTGAGACATCACCCATGTCGTGAATTAAATCATCCCTCAATTCGACAATCCGGTCTAAATTACCAATACTATCCCACCATTCATCAGTCATGACCCGTTCTGCAATACACCTAAACCACGGCGCTATTTCACCACCAATGTCAATATCTCCAGCAAGTATCTGGTGTAGTTCTTGTTTACTGACCCATTTGATTTCCGACACCTCATTCTGATTAATTTTGATATCAACATCTGCTTGAATTACTAAAATATGATCTATCTCTCTTTCAACCCAATCTGCATTCATTCGGGCAGAATACATCATCTTAGTAACAAAGTGGAAGTCATTCAACGACAATTCATCAGGTGATATTCCCAGTTCTTGGTGCAATTTTCTAATTGCCGCCCGCTTGACACCGGAAGCATCAATCAGTTCGGACTCAGTGTCAGACGAAAGTGGATGAGAGCAGCAAGAGTTGGCCCAAACCCCGGGAAATGTAACTTTGTCATCAGCTCGCTTTTGCAGCAGTAGCCTGCCCTCACGATCAAACATCAATACGCTAAACGCTCTATGGAGTAGACCGGCTTGATAATGTGCCGAAACTTTTGATGCACTACCAATAGCAGAGTCATTTTCATCGACTAAAATGACAGCTTCTGACATCAATGCTATCTGTTCACTATCCGCTGAATTATCCATCAGCATTTGTTGGAGATTTTCATCAATCTCAACAGATGGAACATCACCTATCTGGTATCCAGTCAAGTCATCACCATGCATTGCAGTAGAACTCGATAAATGAATAGTTCCCTCAAGAAATAAATCATTCACTGATTATTTTAGTCCCTCTAGTTTGTCTTCCGATACAAGCATCAAATAATCGCTCGGGCTTTTCTCCATTGACTAGCATTACTTCAATGCCGAAACTTGCCACTTCAGCACCGCGTTTTGCTTTAAGTTCTATACCACCCGTTACGTCAATCTCAGAGTGGTGAATGCCAGAATAAACGATAGATGGCGACCATTCTTTGATTAAATCGTCTTCTGTTGCTTGCTCAGGAGGTTTACTTAGGATTCCATCAACTCCTTTTACGGCAAATACTAAACGAGTAACATTTGGAATATCACGGCATAACCTTACTACTAAATCATCGCCTGATAATATTCCAAATTCTCCATTATCACAATCGACGACATCACCAAACGTAATCGGAACTTCTTCCGTTATGGTGAAATTGCCGAGTATATCACCTGAAAATCCACTTCCTGTATTTCTCGCCCATCTGTGTGGCGGCAGCGATTTCGCCGAAACACCAACTTTTTGAAACGCGGTGATAATGAGATTGTTTAATGTAAGCATGTCCTTACGAACAAGACTAACCGCGTCTTTCTGCGATGAGCAATCATCCTGAGGAGCGAATTCCACCCCTGGCAATAATCCTTCATTCAAGCGCCAATATTTTGCTCTTAAATGACCAAATGAACCTGCACCATGCACTACTATCACCTGCAATCCAGATTCCAAACATCGCTTCACAACTGCAACTAATTGTTCTATAATGGCTAAGTCTGGTGTACATAATTTTGCTTTGTTGGTAATAAGTCCCCCACCGAATTTCACTACCACTACATCGGTCATAGTTATCGCCAAATATTGATATCTCAATATTGTTGTTACTCACAAGCATTCATCAATGATGGTCTATTCACAAGCATCATGTCAGAGGGTCCATTGCTTGATGAATTCATGCGACACCTTCAGGCCAGTCTTGATGAAGCAATGGACATTGAGGACAAAATTGAGCGGCATGATAGAATTCTTCAGCTCGAAATAGCCATACAAGAGGCGATAATCTTCAAGAATCGGTATAAGGAGCTAGTAAGTCATGGTATTGATCCATTAGTTCTTGTTGCACAAAAGGAAGGTCAAGAGGCTCCACCCCCAGCAACAAAATCACAAGCTCTTACTCTGGGTGGGTCTAATTGCGAAAAATGCGGTTCTGCCCTCGACCCCGATTTAGACTTCTGCCCTGCTTGTGGCACGGTAGTCAAGTGACTTACTCTTCTTCTTCCGCTTCCCATCTAGCGACTATGTCGGTTATCACTGGATCATCAGATTCGACCTGATACAGATAATCAGATGGCATATCGGTGGTCAAAAACACTGACTTACCTGCTCTAAAAATAGTATTACCATCAGCAATTGCCCTCGTAGTATCGACTTCAATTATCGCTGGTCGATCGATTCTAACATGGCCTGCCTCCATAGCCTTCTCAATGGTCTTTGAGAGGTGGACATGTTGTCGGTCTCCCGCAGTTATACCAAATTCAAGAATTGTCGGAACCTCGTCTGGCTCGCATGGCCAGTATAGTGCATCCGGAATATCATCAGTTGGCAAGTCGAGTTCTAGTTCTATAGAATGACCGTATGTGGCCCTAATCATTTCTCCCTCTACCTGATATCTACCTTTTTCATCAGAGTTTGCAATTGCCTCAAAGTGCCATCCACGAAGCCAATGATAGTGCCTTCTTTGGTTTGATATTGCTTCAGACAATTCCCTGGTATTGACCCAGCCGTTAATATCCATGTCAACTCCGAATTTTTCGGGAGCATGACGTAAAACCAGCGCTAGAATTCTGCCCAAAGATTGTGATTCTCTATCGCTCATGATGAATTTTCCTTCTTCATTACAAACATCACAGTTACTGCCGATGAAAAACTTCGTCTCGCATCCTTTGTCCCTACATTGTCTTAGCATGATTCTAGGCGGAGAGCCTCTGTTATTAGTATCTATGGAGGATTAAACATTACAAACAAATAATCTAGTTATGTTATAATTAACCGCTGTAATCAAATGCTACCTGTCAATCGGCTAGTCATGGTTGATGTAGCCATTATCGGTGCGGGCCAAACCAAATATGGCAATCATCAACTTGGTATGAAGGGCATGTGGGCCGAAGCCGCTGTGAATGCTTTTGACAGCGTCGATAAAGACTTCCAGCCAAATCAAATAGATGAGGCATATATTGGGAGTGTAGCTTTCGGCGGCGGGCAGTTGGGTAATACTGCTGCTCTCCTCACAGAGCATACTGGCATGCAGGGCAAACCTGTTCGTAGAGTAGAAAATGCGTGTGCATCATCTGGATTTGCCTTAAGGGATGCTTGGATGGCAATAAAAAGCGGTCAAGCTGATGTTGTAATTGCTGGTGGTATTGAGAAAATGAATGATTTAACCCCAGAACGCAAGAGATTCTGGCTGGGTGTTTCCGGTGATACTGAGTGGGAACGGCTTGCAGGTTTGACTTTCCCTGGAACCTACGCACTAATGGCAAGAAGATACTTTCATGAGTTTGATTCGACCCATGACGACCTAGTCAATATCAGCGTTAAGAATCACTATCATGGACTGGATAATGAGGTTGCCCACATTAGGAAAGATGTATCATTTGACAAAGCAAAAAACGGTTTTATGGTTGCAGATCCACTGACACTGTATGATTGCTGCCCAACCTCAGATGGGGCATCGTGCGTTATCCTCGCTGCGGACCATGTAGTAAGTCAATTTACCGAAGACCCTGTTTGGATTAAATCCTCAGCTGCTGCATCTGATTACTTAGCACTCCACGATCGACCATCAATCACTCAACTAATGGCCACACAAAAGGCCGCCAAACGAGCATACAGCATGGCAGGCATTTCAGCAGAGGATGTTGATATCGCTGAGGTACACGATTGTTTCACTATTGCTGAATTGTTTGCTACTGAAGATCTAGGTTTTACTGAACGTGGCACAGGTGGTCATTTTGCCAGAGAAAATCGAGGTCGGCGTAACGAGGGAACTACATGTATTAATCCGAGTGGTGGGTTGAAATCTAAGGGCCATCCGCTTGGTGCGACCGGCACTGGACAGACTGTGGAAATATTCAAGCAACTGCGAAACGAAGTAGAATCGACACGCCAAGTTAGAGATGCTAACATCGGTTTAAGTCACAATGTTGGCGGTTCAGGAGCGACTTGCTCAATACATGTCTATGGGAGGGATCGTGATTGAAAGATTTTCACCCATGGCATGGATATCTTGTGGCAAGCGAAGAGGACTGTCATTACATCTGTTCCACTTGGCAATTAGGCGAACAGTGCGTATTTGGTTATGACAGTGATTATACAACGATGGCTGTGGCTCTTATCAAGTTCCTAACTGCCCGAGAGCATCCTGTGATTCTCAAAGTAATTGATGAAAAAATTTCCATTGATGTATTAGCTGCCTCAACCGAACATGAGATTGCAGATTCTGGGTATACATTATCGTGCAATAGTGATGCATCACTGGCTATGTTCCTTGATGACGCACCGGTTGTTGCCCCACCAACAGAAGCAATGAAGGCAATCAATCCCGAAACTTACAGCAAAATCAACCAGGCTTGGGATGAAGAATCCAATGAAAGAAACATCTCTCAAGGTGCCTATGTATCAGGTCAACAGTATAGTGAAAGCCTTGAGTCGAGATTGTCTTTAACTGCGCAGAGTCACGATGTGCTAATATGGCCACAACGTCAAATGGATGCTGACGGTGTGGTTATTGAAGACAACATAATGAGGCTGAGGCCCACTGGAACCGTTACTTCATGGACAAAATTGAGCGCTGCTGGAGCACCATCAGAATTTGCCATCAGAGCACCGATTTTAGGAGGCATCGCAACTGTCATGGTTCAGACTACCGATGGCCCTAATGGCGTTTTTCTATTGGTCGATGATGATACTACAACCCCAGAGATAGGGGCATCAGTAGATTTAGTGGTTAGAAGGTTGTATGCTCAAGAAGGATTAATTCGTTATGGTCTCAAAGCAATTTTGAAGAATTAGGTTGATATTGCAAAGCATTGATAGAAAATAGATTGCATGGTGGAAGTATGGCGAGGTTTGGCGGTATCAGAAAAGGTCGGCGTGAGGCTTCTGACAATTTATCCTACACTGAGGGTGGTGATTGTCCTAGGTGTGGCGGCGAGGCACAGAATTCGACTATGGCGGGCTATCTCAAGTGCGTTGCTTGCTCACATGAATGGGCTGACCCAAATTACACAGAAGATTCAGTTATAGAAGAAATTCCAACCTATCACCGAGATGCAGATTTGATTGAACAATTTAAGCAAGATGTTGCTTCTGGTAGCCTTGCCAATGTCTTGGGCGTTGACCATAACCTAACTGAGCAGCAAGAGGCATCATTGGCCAGGTTGGAAGATAAGTGGATGAGTGGCATGCAAGGTCGGTTTAACACCGCAACAGAGGAAAGAAAACCACTAATGATAATGTTTGATGATGACGACAACATTGTTTCAACTGAGGTAGCTGCCTTAACGATAGTTTCGAACGGATTTGATGGTGGTGAAGAAATCAGACTCGAATACCCCGGCAAAGGAACCGAATTTTACTCATACAATGTCAATGATGGTATGGGCTGGAGAAGAGGAGCCAATGCCGAAGAAACTGCGAGATCAATTGCTAATGTTATCAACAATAAATCAAAATTAGTATTTGCAAATGTAGATAATTGTAGAATTTCATTTGAACTACGAAGTGATGAATTAAAACCAGAATCTCTAGTGTTATTCGTCGATGATCCCGGTGGCACAGACATCGTTGCTGAGAAGAACGGTGTGATTCTTGACGCAAGAAATGCTACCGATTTTGAGGATTACCGTAGAGTTGTTGAAATGGTATTGGAAGACGGAATAATTTCACCAAGTGAAGATCAACTACTTTGGTCATTGCGGCAAGAATTGGGTATCGACGACGCTTACCATGTTCAAATGGTAATGAGTATATATGGTGATAAGACATTGAAAGAGTGTACTAGTTGTTCAGCAATGGCAGAATTATATGTTGAATATGCTAGTTGGTATTGTCATACTTGTGAGCAGTGGTGTTGACTAGTCTAATGGCTAATAGCACATCATTCTATAGAATCATAATTCGTCTGATTGCGGACTTATTTTTTATGCACAACAGAGGGATTCTTCATAAGGTATGTCGCAATGGCTAAGTTAGGCGAGTCATATGGCTGGAGATGTATTGTATATTGGAATTGATTTGGGAACTTTTCGCTCAGTGATGGTTTCCTCAGATAGTCACGAAGAAGAGGAACTAACCGTTATTGGAACACCAAAGGACCCGATAGCGAAAAACTTCCTAAAAAGAGATGTATTGTTTGGCGAAGAAGCTCTAAAAAACCGATTGGCTCTAAACCTTTTCCGACCTCTCGAACATGGTGTGATAAAAGATACTGCAGAGGACAGGGATTTCATAGCCCATTTCATTACCCATCTAATTTCCCTTTCTGACCCTGAAGATTACGATAGAGTTGTTGCTGTAATCGGTGCGCCTGCAGAAGCTAGTTATGTTGACAAGACTGCAATATTTGATGCCGCCGCAGGAACTGTAAACGCCGCAATGATCATCTCTGAACCATTTGCTGTAGCCTATGCACTCGACATGATCGAGCACACATTAGTTATCGATATCGGAGCCGGAACGACTGATTTATGCCGTGTCTATGGAACAATCCCAAGCCCAGAAGACCAAATGCATACAGAATTTGCAGGCGATTACATCGACAGAAAAATCATCGAAGAAGTCCAATCAAAATACAGTGGCGCACAAATTACCAAAGACATGGCGCGCAGATGGAAAGAACAACATTCCTTTGTCGGCACTTCGACTCCAGATTCGCCAGTAATGGTTGACTTCTCCATAGAAGGTAAGGCGATGACTCTAGACATCACAGAGTGTGTGCAAAACGCATGTGAGTCCATTGTTGACCCTATTGTTGAAAATGTCAAGAAACTGATTGCGGGTTCAAACCCTGAATATCATGACCAATTCCGCAGAAACATGATTCTAGCTGGTGGTGGTTCAGGAATTGCTGGGCTAGGTGCAATGATTGAACGTAGACTGAGTGACTTGGGCGATGTAAATGTCCATGTTGTTGATGACCCAGTAAGGCTAGGTGCGATGGGTGGATTGAGATTGGCTATGGAAGTTCCAGAAGAAATGTGGAAGAACCTAACCCTTGCCTCTCGCTGATAAGGCGTTACTACTCCTCTGACATTCCGTATTTAGCAGCTAATTTTGGATCGATTAGTGGCGACTGACAATGCGGACAGCGATCACTAGCACTCAACATTGATGGCCTAATGGCTAAGACTGCCATACACGATGGACATGCTGCCAACATTTCCCCGTGCTCTAATTGGAAATCCATTCCGTCATCATCACCACTGAAATATCCAGATTTGTACATTGAATTAAAGTGAAACATAAATCTCCTAAACGATCCTAGTGTTGCCCAACCGGTCAAAAATAAGAACAACAGACCACCTACATTACCCGAAACGACAAATAGTAACGAGTCCAAAGCATTGAGGCCGAAAAACAGTCCTGCAATCATGATCATGATCGCTGCAGGCCAGTAAGCCCACTCTGCTTTATTCCTGTAAGAATTCCAAGTTGCGAACGCCAAAATACTTACCAAA
>DAWS01000063.1:12379-13832 GCA_002506025.1 Euryarchaeota archaeon UBA111
ATGAATACAATGAATGTCGTTCCACGATGTATCCTATCGAACACGCTGTTTCTAGCAACCAGGCTATTTGGTTTCATACCGGCGACCACAATTTGGTCACCACGGTTAGGCTGCATGATGGTGCGTAGTTGCCATTAATATTGAATTGTTGCACAGAAATTCAAACAAAATACGACGAAGAAGTCAAAATGGCCTAACCATTGCCCTGACTATGGCGATGCGAGACACGGATGTTGAGATTCGTGGTGATAGCCTCGCAGGAAAGAAAATTCTGCTTGGCGTAAGCGGCGGCATAGCTGCAGTTGATACTGTTCGCTTAGCCAGGGAATTACGCCGCCACGGAGCATTAGTCAGTGTTATGATGACACATTCTGCTCAGAAAATAATCACTCCACTCGCAGTCGAGTGGGCAACGCAGTCTGAAGTAATAACCGAGTGGGAAAGTGATTTATCAGCGCTTGATGAAGTAGATGCAATATTAATCGCTCCTGCAACCCGTGATTTACTAGCAAGTTACCTACATGGACTGCAACATGGCCCTATCCTTATGTCATTGAGTGCCGCTAGAACTAGGAATTGTCCGGTAATGATGATACCCAGCATGCATGCTGATTTAGCCGATGACCCGGTGACGAGTGAACTTGTTACAGAGGTCGAAAAGCTCGGAATCAAAGTCCACTGGGGACAAGAAAATGAGGGTAAAAGAAAAACTCCTCCACACGATGAGATTGTTGCAAGATTTGCACACTATGTGAATCGCCTCAAACCTAACCGAAAGTCAGTGGTCATTACTCTAGGGGCAACTAGATCACCAATTGACGATATCCGTTATGTGCAAAATACCAGTAGTGGAGCCACCGGGTTCCAAATTGCTGACTATCTACATAGGCACGGACACGATGTAACCTGCGTCGCTGGACTAACCAATTACACTCGCCCTGAATGGCTACCTCTTACTTTATCAGCAGACAAGCCTGATGACATGCTGGCTGAATTAAATGCCCTAGCAAATGATGAAATCGATGCGTGGATTCATGCTGCAGCGGTCTTAGATTACGTGGTCAAATCGCCAGCTGAAGGAAAATTGGCCAGCCAACAAGGACCACTAACTGTCGAATTAATTGAAAGTTCAAAACATATTTTGGAATTGAAGAAAAAATGCAGTGACGCAGTGAGGATTGGCTTTAAGTTAGAGACCGGTATCAAACAAAAAGAATTGGTCCGACGAGCCTTTTCTCAGTTAGAATATGCAGAAATGACCGCTGTTGTCGCTAACCGGCTAGAGGACATTAATGACGATACCAAACCTCGAGCGTATCTGGTTGACAGCACTGGTGCAGATTACACATTACAAACCATGCTTGATGTGTGTGTTGCTATTACGACAATAATTGAAAGGGGAGTTTAGTGATATAATGCGACGATTCGCAGTTATCGGTCATCGGGCGATGTC
>DAWS01000063.1:14221-22378 GCA_002506025.1 Euryarchaeota archaeon UBA111
TAAGAGCATTGATGGCGGCCATGATGACGAGTCATGGATTTCGCCGTGACACTGAAATCATTCTCCATTTATTGGGCGGCCCCGGCCCAAACAGAAGACTGAAAATAATTGGGAGTGAAGTTCGTGGCATACACGCAGAAGAACGTTCGGTTGCTGGGCAAATCGCTAAGGTTTTGCGTGAACCAACGCCACCAATAGGAATGTGGTCAAAGCGTGCCGATGGCATATATGATAGCGGCGGCGACATTAACGAAACCATCCGTGAGTGGCGTGACTCACCGATAATTGCCTTAGACGCTAACGCACCAAGGCTGTGGGTTGAAGATGCAGTCATACCGAGTGAAAGTAATCCCGGTTGGTCAGCCCGTGCAGATAGCAAAAATCAGAACGACAGTGGATTAAACATTGGCTTCATTCTAAGCGATGACCAAAGTCTTGAACTGGAATCTACACCAGGAATCATCTTCAGGTCGCTTGGTCAACAGTGGCTACAAGGACATATGGCAATTGGGATATGTCACTTTCTGATTGATGAAGGCGTAGAATTATTCCTTTAGCCATACTGGATAATTATGCTCACCACTCTTCAAACTCCAAGTGAGCAAACGGTCGTCAAGAGCTAATGGATGTGTTTGTGGCCATGTTGGCAGACATGATATGCTGGACTGCCTGACCATTACTGTATCACAATCACTATTGTTTACTGGTGTGTGATCGATACTTGCCGCTCCTATGGTGAAGGTTGCAGTCTTTTGGTTGTCTTTACCCTCACTAAATGATATTGCATCCCTATACCAGCGCATGCCTAGTCTCGTTGTCTGAAATTTGCCATTCCAGTCTGGTGGAGTGTTGATGTTTAACATCAACTCACCGTTTCTGAAAGCCATTCTTAGTGCTTCAGCAGGGTTGCTCGACCAAGCAGGTTCATCTTCAATTATTGGCCATCTACTTATGTGCGGTTTGGCTAAATCTACGCTAGGACGCCTGAGATTTTCAGGGACAACTGGTAAAATTTCCAACGCCTGTTCGATAACCTCTACAGTTGCCTTAACGGCAGACTCCATGCCCTCATCTTCAAACGAAGTGAGTGATGATGCGATCGCCGGCATACCATACAATCCTGCCTCTCTTGCTGCACCCATAGTCCCACTATGATACGAATCCTGAGACATGTTAGGGCCTAGGTTTACTCCTGAAACCACTATTCTAGGAACAACATCTGGCAAAATATGTTGTAATCCTCGGTCTAGCGCTACTATCATCGTGTCGCAAGGGGTACCATCGAGTTCAATCAGGTGCAAATCTTTGTCATTTACATTCCACTGTTCTTTCAAATCATTTCTAAAGCGCCACTCTAGAGGAGTCATCAGGTTTATTCTCATTCCCGTAGCCGATTGATTATCACTTGGCGCGAAAACTACTACTTTGTGACCTCGTTGATTTAATGATTCAACAAGTAGTTTCATTCCGATAGCTTGGATACCATCATCGTTAGTAAGTAACAACCAACCTGTATCTGTAGCGTCTGACATTTGACTCCCTCATACATCCACCGCAACTTCACTCGTTTCATTGTTCGTATCAGCCTCGGAACTACTTACCACTACCAAAATTATACCAACAATAAGTATTGGACCGCCTATCCAAGTCCAAAATCCGGGAAGTCCAGTATTAAACAAAAGATGCCCGATGATTGAACCAATTATCGGCTCTAATGTCACACTTGTTGATACAACTAGTGGCGGCATATATCTGAGACATGTGTTAAGACCCGTATGACCCAATAAGCCAGCAATTAATGCCAGAGCAAGAAACCACCGGAAATATTCACCTTCAACCCATCCAAGTACGCCAAATTTGTGATAATCTGGCTCGATAGCATACGATGCAGGAATCAAGAGTAATGCACCTATCAAAGTAACCGGGAATGCATAGATGAATATAGGCATCCATTTTCTCAATATCCTGCCGCTTACGATATAGCCAACAACAAACATTGCACCGAGAAACGCAAGAAAATCCCCCCAAATAGTGACGGTTCTATCACCTTGCTGATCGCCGTAATCTATCAGAGCCAAAGCTGCACCGGTAAACCCTATGCATGCACCAATTATCTCTAACTTTGAAGGACTACGATAATTCTTCATCAGCTTTGCCACCAATGTCATCCCGACCACAATAATCAGCGGATGAGCAGTGACAAATAACAGTGAATGAGTAAGTGATGTTTCATCTAGACTAGCCACCCAAGCACCAAAATGTAAGGCTAGGAATATGCCGCCGGCAAATATCCAAAATATAGTATTACGTTCCATTAATCTATCACTGATTTCATCTCGATGCACTATCCACTGCACCACCGCCATAGGGGCAAGTATTAGGGAGGTAAGTTGCAAACGCCAAGAGGCACGTAGTAAAGGTGGCACTTCATCGACTTGTTGGAATAACGCACCTGCACTGGATACCCCAAAGACGGCAGCGACAAGTAGTAACCACACCCAAACTGGGGTGCCCCGAATTGTGCGCATTTGTTTCACTCTCAGCTTATCTCAGCATCCAGTATTGCTTCCTCTGGGCCAGAGCCGATTACTCCTGCGCGTTTGAATAGCCAGTATATCAGATAGCCGATACCCAGATTTAGCGCCACGAACCCTACTAGTCTGCCAACATACCATGTTGTTGAAAACGGATCTGCTACTAAGGTATCAAGGAACGATAGAATGCTTGATTCGGTGCCGAAGAATGCTTCTCCAGTAAGTAATCCTGCGGCAACCATAAACGTGCTTAGTAGTATCAAAGCCCGTTGTTTTTCTGCCTCATTAGAGCCGAGTTCTTCCTTTATCTTGTCAATTCTTGGCTTCAATTTGGTATCTTCCCAGCGATCTCTAGCGTAGCCACCAATCAACATTGGGAGGGTGTAGGGAACAGTCAGATACATTCCCAGACCAAAGGAAGTACCCATGCCAGTGGCCCACTCAACAAACATGCCGAGCAAGAAGCCAAGCAATAATAGCCACAAATCGCCTTCCTTTTCAGCGAAGATTACCGAGAAGGTGGCAAATGCGTTTGCTTGTGGTGCAAGTAATTCAATGGTCCCTTCAGCTAATTGGATGGACAGGAAAATGGCAACTCCTGCGCCAATTATTGCACCAGGAACGACACCCATAATGTTCCCTTTGGAGATATGATAGGGACGATTACCAATGTAGAGGCTGTTTTTATAATCACCAATTACCGTTCCGGACATAGATATTGCTGACCCGAATACTGTTGTCCCAACTAGGCCAAGCAGAATTGAATCTTGAGTGTCTAGATCCAACAAATCCTGCGCATTGAGGAATACACCAAGTAGCATTAACAAAACTATGAACGATGTTCCTGAAACTGGCTCAATGCCTGTTTCTCCCATTACTCTGACCGCAATAGCGCCTAATAGGAAGGTTGTCAATATCAGCACTGTAGCAAAAATAAGTGATGCTAGAATTGAAAAACCTCCCAGAGTAAATATTACAATCATTGAGAAGAAGGTAAGAATCATGAAGATTGGTATGTGCTTTAGTGGCCATTCATACCATCCCTTGCCTTCCATATACTCCTGACTGCCCTCTCCTTTGAGAGCGCCACCTATGTCGCTGAAGATATTCAAGAAGGTCTTGTACATCTTAGCTAAACCGAACATTCCGCCACCGACTATTGCACCGATTGCAATCGTCCTTACCGCTTTACTAAATGCAATCATTTGCAGTGGTGCACCACCTGAACCAGCATACTGTTGAATGGGTATATTTGATTGTGAGATTGCATCGTAAATCGGGAAATTAAACCACACAACTAGTGGAACTAAGAAAAACCAACCAACTATAGTTCCTAAGTTAACCAAAAATGCAACTCTGGTTTTCATGAACCAACCAATCGCAAACATGGATGGGGTGAGGTAGACACCAATGTATGTGTAAGCAAATGGATTCCAAGCAGTATCAGGACTCCAGTGAGTATAATTCAATGATACGCCACCATCAGTTCCAGATGGTTGATGAATGGTTCCTTTGGAATATATTGATGCCAAGCCATAATCGCCAACGCTGGCGGTTTGAGCAATCCAATCGAATAAGGCTAACTTCTTGTCACCCAACCAAATTAATGGATATTCTACCAAGAATAACCCAATCATGGTTAATCCAGTCCAAATACCGATGGTTTTCAGTGACTCTCGAGCATGTTCAACTGCACCGGTGTTAACATCTGATGCGATGTCTAACATCTTCAAGGTAGCCTCAAAACCAGGTAACGGAAGGGGATCTTCAACTAACCAAACACGTCTGAAGATAATAAAATACATCACACCCAAGAAACCGGCAAACATACTTGCTACAATACCGATAAAGGCGAGATTGACGGCGTCACCGTCACCTAATGTAATCAAGGGCCCGCTAGCGAGTTCGTATCGTGCATCACTTGCTAGAAGAAATATCGCCGGGAATGTGAAAATAAATCCAGTAGATGCGTGAGTTGCTCCAGTGGTTGCAGATGTTGCAATATTAACTTCTGAGGGTGACCATTTTAGTGCCATACCCAACAAGTAAGCAATATACCAAGCAGCGGAAATGGCCAAGCCAAGCTTTAGTCCAATGTATGCTGTAACCCCGGAAAATACCGCACCTATGGCAATACCATACAGTACTTTTGGTGTATTCCAATGTGACACCTCGAAGGATTCTTCAAGGTTTTTTTCTTCTAGATACTGTTCTAGAACACCTGTGTTGAGATTGTTATACATCTCGTCGTCTAACCAAGTTAGCTTGCCTTCCTCAATTGCTTTGAGACCCTCTGGGGTTACTGGTTGCCGATATGCAGACTTCTGAACGCCCACTAAATAATCCCCCAATTGTGCTCCCGCACAGAATGTTGTGAGCGCGCCCACTTGAATACTATTGCGCTTGATGGTTGAATGTAATATACATATTTTCAGGTTTTTCTATCTGAAGACTTGCTTATCAGTTTCACCGGTAAACCGCCCCAGACCTCACCGGCTGGTATCTCTTTCCATTTACCAACTAGGCCATTGGTTGCGATAACTGCACCTTCGCCGATTCTAACTCCAGGCTGTATTGTTGTTCCAGCCCCAATCAAGCAATTTTTCTCAAGGTGAACACGTGCTAATACTAACTGGCCCTTTTCTACAAGGTGTCCATTTATCACTGACCTGCCACCAATCACTACATTATCACCAACTGTTACCGCAGAAGGATCGTTTAGGTTGATAGTATTTATTTGGACACCTTTGCCTAGTTTTGCTCCGGCTAGGCGATAATATGCATTGCAGATTGGCGAGGGTATGGTATGGACTAGTACTGGATGTGTGCATCTGTGCAAGTGGGCACAAATTGCCCACCTCACAGTATTCCACGACTCTAGTTTGTCAACAATTTTATCCTCCGGTATCCTAACATGAATTAGTCGTTGAGTCATACCCGAAAAAAACAGTAGCGACAGTATGTAGACCATGAAACAGACACCAGCTGTCAAACCATACACAATATAATTCATTGTGACTGAATCTGTTAGCGCAAATTCAGTAATTAAATCAAACACCGCCAAGGCTGGAGCAATTGGCAAACCCCACAAGATTATTGTGTAGACGAGTAAAACTCCGGAGCCAACTGTCTGCACCAAGGCGAAGTTCTTCATGGAAAACACCTAATCTGATTTTGCTGCCGCTCGATTTCTTGCATCCTCTTCTTCCGCAACCCTGATTCCTTCTTCCAAGTCGACTTTACTGGTTAGATATGTTCCTGCCAATATCACAATAGTGATTGTCAAAATTGCGACTCTGCTGTCAAAGGCTGAACTTGCAATACCATAGAGGAATGTGCCAATCATTGCCGCTGACTTACCGAGGAAACCGAAGAATCCGAAAAATTCTGACGTCCTAGTTTCTGGAACTAACTGTGAAAACATAGAGCGTGCTTGGGCACCCGCTGAACCCATTGCGACACCAACGAACATACCCAAGATAATCCACTGCATAGATACCCCAAGATTGAGCGGCTCCCAAACGTTGTCTCGCATAGTTTCTGCCCAGCCATCGACCGGACCACCTTGGTCTACGATAGTCGGATGACGATCACCTATCTCGCTTTGTCCATCATGCGGTCCATCAATAAAAATTATCGAAAATCTATGGTCACTGGCATCGCCAAATGCCGCTACTATGCCAGCAGCGTCTGAATCTGATATCGTGAACGTTTCCTCATCTGCTTTGTCTGCTTGACCAGCAAGCATTGTTCCAGCCAGCAAACCTACTATGACGATTGCCAACATCGCTAATATACCCATTTTTCCAAGGTCTTTGTTCTGAATGAACATAATTGAACCACCAATTATTGCGACGAAAGCGAGAATTATTACACATGCAAATAATCCTGCACCGAGAGTAGATGAACCAGAACTTTCTTTGGCATAGTCGGTTGAATTGCTCGGGAAGAATTGTTGGAAGTTATCCCTAAACTCTGCGTCACCAGCAGAGGTTTCACCAACCCAATTTTCATAGCCTCGGTCATACAAGGTCAATAATTCGTATTCACCAGTTTCCTCATTATATTCAAATTGGAAGTCATACCTTTCCGCATCTTCTTTACCGTCCAATTCTAGTGGAGCAAAGCCAGCTGCAACAATTGCCACGAAGCAGTAGATTAGTAGCGCCAGCATAAGAGCAAACTTAGTGCCCTTGATATCGGCTAATTTCCCAAATACCAGCGTCATGGGTATTGCTACAATATTGACGGTTAGCAGAAGTAGAACGTTCATGCTTTGGTCAAGTCGCAGAACTGACTCGCCAAAGGCACTCGCCATACTCGCAATCGTGTTGACACCATCGTAAAACAGCAGATAAGCGAGCAAAAAGAATGCTAAAACCTTGAATTTTTTAATCTCCCTAAAAGTCTGAAAGACTTGTGCATAAGCAACTTTAGTGGCATTACCAAAGCCTTTCCATTCCATGGTTGACGGTATTTCTGGTTCAGGTGTCCATTTGAACATTAGATAGCCGAATCCCCACCACCAAATTGCGGAGGTTGAGAAAATTACTGCCATCTTGAAATTGGTGTCCCAAGAGAATCCTAGTAATACAATGAGATGGAAGATAAGAATAGAGGAACCGCCAATAAAGCCGTACGCATAACCCCATGTTGAAACATGATCTTGACACTTTCTTGGTGCTAGATAAGGCATGAAGGAATAATAGATTACATTTCCACCAGTGAATCCTATTGTTCCGATTGTATACATTAGGGCGAGTATAATGTAGCCTTGAGAGCCAAAATATGGCGCAGCTCCCATGAGTGCAGTAAATAATATTCCCACCAAGGTATACCATTTGAGCAATTTCTTTTTGATTGGCATTTTATCTGCAATGACGCCTAATGCAGGGGCGGTAACAACGACAAAAATCATTGAAATTGTCAATACCCAGGCATAAAATGTGTCACCCGATTGTGTTCCTGTTGCCGTGTTGTACAGTGCAGCCATCAGTGCTGGCGCAATGACTGTCATAACCGTCAGTGCATATGCTTGGTTAGCCCAGTCAAAGAAATACCAACTTTTCAGAGCCTTCCTTTTTTCATCACTCATTGCATTAATTGTTTCTTTTGCAGATAGACCTGCAAATTCATCATCTGTTGCTGTCGCGACCTCAGACATAATGCCAAATGCCCCTGTGAGGCTTATCAATTAGATGCCTTCAGAGCAGGTATACAGAGAGTTTTCTCTCAATTTTTGAAGGTATCAGTGATCTCTGATAATCTTGTAGCGGCCTAGTGCTTCCATCCACATGATTTCTTTACCCGCTTCAATAGACATCTCCGGCTCCATTGGAAGAATCATCATGCTGTGGTCTCTCATGTTCATGGCATGAACCTCGTCGCCGTCAATGTGGGTAACCATTGCAGTGCCTTTCTCAATCATAGGGACCTGAATATTATCGGTGACGGTTCCGACATGGGAGATTTTTTTGGCTGAAAATAGTGATACTAATTCTAGACGCGCCTTTGCAGACCCGTGTTTCCCAGGTTTAGACTTAGAGATGCTTAGGATTTTGTAAGCCTCATCGTCAACGACACAAAATCGACCTACTTTCAATGTTCTAATTTCAACTCTATC
>DAWS01000063.1:22721-35045 GCA_002506025.1 Euryarchaeota archaeon UBA111
TTCCTACCATGGGTCTGCCTCATATTGCTGGATTAGTGTTGGCTTATGACCATTGCCACTAGAATACCAACATTGGTCATAAATCACGAACATCGAATCTACTGCCAGATTGTTCCATGGAGTGATTGACTATAAGTTCAAACAGGGAATTTGCAACCTTATCTGGGGACACTAAATCACCATTTTTGTGGAATTGGATGAATCGATCCACCATTGGAAAATCACTTCTGTCAGCCGACCTTATTGTGGCTTGCATATCAGTATCAACTATCCCTGGTGCAATAGATACTGCGCTTATACCATCATTCCCACCTTCATCTGCTAGACATCTGGTCCACATGTCAAGACCAGCCTTTGATGTGCAGTATGCTGACCATGACTCCAGAGAGTTAACCGCAGCACCACTTGAAATGGTAGTAACTCTGCAACGACCGGCATTTACCATTGCAGGATAGAGAACCCTCGTTAATTGTTGGACTGATACGAGATTTACCACTAAAGTTTCATTCCACTTAGCCTCATCGACTGTGAAAATGTTCCCCACTGGACCTATAATACCTGCATTGTGAATGATTCCGTGAATGGCTGGGAAGCGTTCGACTATTTCTCCGGCTGTATTGTTAACCATTTCTGGAACTGATAGGTCACAGGCAATTGCACATGATTTGTCATTATGCTTTTTCAGAAAAGTGTCTAATTCAGCCAGCTCTGAAGATTGTCTGGCTAAACCAACGACAATGTAGCCTTTGTTGGCTAAGATTTCACAGATTGATCGACCCAATCCTTTCGATGCACCAGTTATCAAGAATACCGATTGTTCTGACATCTGAACACTACTCAGCATACAATTCTAATAATTCTAGGGGGATTATCTGCAGTGCTTCCTCATGGGTTGCTTCAAGATTTACGGGGCATGCAACACCATTGTTTGCTGCATCTAACCATGTTCGAGCACATATACACCATCGATCACCGGGTTTCAATCCTGGGAAGTTGAAGTGTGGTGCAGGAGTGATTAAATCATTACCTTTCGACTTAGCGAACTCAAGAAATTTTTCTGTCACAATCGAGCAGACAACGTGCATTCCACGGTCGTTACTGTCGGTATTACAACAGCCATCTCTATACCATCCAGTTAGTGGGTCTTTGGAGCACTCTTGTAACTCCTTACCAAGAACGTTGACGCTAGGATTCATGCTTTCCCCTCAGTTTTGACTTACATTAATACTTGTAGAATCCTTCTCCTGATTTTCTACCAAGTTTACCTTCATCAACCATTTTTTGCAATAGTTTTGCCGGAGCATACTTGTCATCATTTAGACCTTCATGTAATACATTCATTATGTGCAAAACTGTATCTAAACCAATCAAATCTGAAAGCGCAAGTGGACCGATTGGATGATTCATACCTAATTTCATTATACCATCGATTGCTTCTGGTTCAGCAACGCCTTCCTCCAAGGTAAGAATTGCTTCATTTAACATCGGGCACAAAATTCTGTTGGACACAAAACCTGGAGAATCATTGCAGGATAGAGCGATTTTACCCATTTTTTCCGCCGCCTCTACTACCGAAGAATTTGTTGCTTCGCTTGTTTGGTCACCATTGATAATTTCTACCAGCTTCATAATTGGAACAGGGTTCATGAAATGCATCCCAATGACCTTTTCAGGACGTTTAGTGGCGTTGGCAATGGTTGAGATTGATATTGATGAAGTGTTAGAGGCAAGAATACACTCAGGTTTGCAGATTTCATCTAACTCAGAAAATATTGATGTTTTCAAATCTAATATTTCTGGCACAGCTTCTACTACCAAATCAACATCCGCACATTCACCTCTATCTGTAGTAGTAGATATACGAGCAAGCGTATCATCAGCGTCTAATTGGCTAATTCTATCCTTTGAAACCAACTTGCTTAGCGACTTTTGAATAGTTGCCATACCTCTGTCAACATATTCCTCCTTGATATCAATCATCAATACTTCATAACCTGCACTGGCAGCAACTTGGGCAATACCGTTACCCATTTGACCTGCCCCGATAACTGCAATCTTCATCATGTCTTCTCAAATAAGCCCAATTATTGACGCCTCTTGAATATGCGCATTGCAATTTAATTGCATCAAGACTGCTAACATTAGCACTGGTAGCCCGAGTCGGATTTGAACCGACGTCGGCGGGACCAAAACCCACCATGATGGACCCCTACACTATCGGGCTGGGTAGTCTACCGGACACGCTCTAGTTTTTTTCCTTGTCGGAAAAACTACTCCAAAAATCTCAACAAATTTGAGTCGGTAATTTTTAATTTGGCACTATTAGTAAACTCTGATAAATCTAATTCGTGCCTTGATTGATAGATAGATGCCTGTAGCCCCATGTCTAACTTATCTATTTGTTTGACAAATTTGGCCTCTTCGGAGAGCCCGGACTCATACTCGCGAAACAAACCTAGCCATTCAGGGGCTAATTCAGACATAGCGCTTGCTTCTAACTCTGCTTTGTTTGTAACGTCATCGTGAGGTGTTAAATCTCCAACCCTAACCTCTGGAAGGTCATGAATAATACACATAGCGAGGACCTTTGCTAGATCCAAATTTTTGGGAGCAAAATGTAGCGCCAATACTGCCATGCCCCATGAATGAGCTGCAACAGATTCTGGTTCTTGTACTCCCGACCTGACCCAACCGGTTCTTGGTAAATCTTTCAGCCCCAGCCACTCTTGTAATCTGTCGCGCATGCCTGTGGGTATATGCAAGAGGTCAAAACCTAAACGGGTGTTTGCATGTTATGGAAACAGGCAAGCCAAAATGGTGGGACGATGCAGTAGAGTTCCTGAAACAAGATGAACTACTAGGCGATGTAGTTAGGCGTTATCCAGATGGTTCGCTTGAAGGCAAGGGTCGCCTGTTTGAAACCACAATTCGCTCAATTGTCGGCCAACAAATATCGGTGATTGCATCAGATGCCATATGGGGAAGATTAGTTGGGCTACTCGGCACACCAACTCCAGAAAATGTCCTTAAATTTACTCAAGAAGAATTAGCCGCCTGTGGATTGACTAGACCCAAAGCAAGCTACATCTATGGCTTAGCAGAGAATTCAACAGATTTATTGCAACAAGATTGGGAAAACATGAACGATGATGAAATAAAGCGTCATTTGGTTAAATTTCGCGGTATCGGTCCGTGGACAGCAGAAATGATGTTGATGTTTTCATTCATGCGTCCTGATGTATTCAGTATTGGGGACATTGGTCTGGTTAAAGCAGTCAAAATATTGGTTCCTGATGTCGAGGACAAGAATTCTATAGAAAAGATTGCAGAACGATGGTCACCATACCGAACTGCTGCATCTTGGTATCTTTGGCGAATGATAGATCCTGTGCCTGTAGGTTACTGACACAATAACGGCTTCTCAACTTGATAAGTCGGCGAATTGACGCCAAATTCATAGGTATTTTTTGCTACACTTGTTCGAATCAGTAGCGAACAAGGTGTCTCATCTAGTTCTTGCTGTTCATCGTCAACGGTTACCGAAGCCCAGACCCACCACATGGCATTTTCATCATCGGTGAAAGTAACATCAACTGATTGTATTATTAATTTAGTAACTAACTGTCCATCATTAATTATCTGAACTGTTGAGGTCATAACTAGACTGCTGCCTTCGAGTGTATAAGTCGAACCCGGGTAAATTTGATTGTTGAATCCATTGTCATCGTCAAAGGTAAATGCTTGGCCATCGGATTTTATCCAAGTTCCTTCGATTGGCTCAGTTGATTGAGGAATCATAAATACCAAAACAACACCACCGATTAGAAGCATTATCACAAGTGAGGCATAAAGCACGTTTTTCTGTTTCATAAACTCAGTTGCCTGTTTTGTAAATGGGTGATTACGTATGTTAGTTAATTGATTACTGATTTTAGGTGGCTGGCTGGTGCTTGGATAATATGCTTGGAATTGAGTTTTTGAATGGGTCCCAATATTGCTATCGACATTAGCATCATGAAATTGTTCCAATTCACCGATTTTGTCATCCATTTCAGTTACCAACCCATTCAAATTTCATTCAACAATTCAGTGCTATATGTGGGCACGTCTTCAGCAAATAGCGGACATCTTTTACATGCTGATTTGTTTCGCCGTTGATATTTTTCGCAGCATTTCGATTTGAGCTTCTTTTTTGACTTCTTTTTGGGCTTGTTGAACCCGACGTAATCTGATTGTTCTACTAAACTAACAATGGATAGGTTTGGTGTAGTGAGACTTGCATCGCTAGTGCCACATGCTGGACAAGTTGACCACCTTGTCTCAATATGGCTCTCACAGTCCGCACATTCCACCATTGTCTTTAGATGGATTAGGGATACCTAATAATATTTCGGGACACCTAAACATAATTACTAAATGTAGTATGGTTTTGGACTAAGGCGATAACGATGAGATTTAGGCGGTTTATACCCGGAGTAGCCATTCTGATGCTACTTGTTGCTGCCTCGAACCTTGGGATAATTCTTGATGATTCAAACGATATTGAATCAATGTTAACCTCTGCCCGAGATGATGATGACTATTGTGAAGAAAATTACTCTAGTGAAGCGGCTTGTAACGCTGATAGTCGGTGTGAATGGGATGCTGAGGACGATCCATCTGACGATGATTACCCCGGCGAGTGTGAAGAAGCTGAGGATGAGGATGAGGATGACGAAGAAGATGATGAGGAGGATGACGAAGATGATGATGAATCGGGTTCCCCCAACAGTGGCAATAACGGCAACAACGGAGGCTTACCAACCGACACTGACGGCGATGGAGTGTCTGATGATACGGACTCAGATGACGACAATGATGGTGTCGATGACATGTATGACGCGTTCCCTCTTGACGCCTCTGAGCAGTATGATTTTGATTCTGACGGAACTGGAGATAACGCAGACGTAGATGACGATAACGATGGTTACTCTGACAACAATGATGCATTCCCATTTGATGCTTCGGAGCACGCAAATTTTGATGGGGACAACCTGGGGGATAATGCCGACCCAGACGACGACAATGATGGTGTAGATGACCAATTTGATTTGTTTCCGTTTAATCCTGATGAGCAGTATGATCATGATAATGATGGCATTGGAGATAATGCTGACAATGATGATGACAACGATGGTTATATTGATTCACAGGACGCATTTCCTTTCGATTCAACTGAACACCGAGATAACGACGGTGACGGCATTGGGGATAATGCAGACCTTGACGATGATAACGATGGAATTAACGATAATGAGGATTCAAACACTGAACAGATAGAGGTAGCCAGTGATAATGACAACGATGGCATTCCTGACGAAGATGATGATGATGATGATAATGATGGAGTAATTGATACTCTAGACTACTATCCATTTGACCAAACAGAATCAAGTAATTTTGATGGTGATGCAGTCGGCGATAATGCAGATAACGATGACGATAATGATGGTTACTCAGACTCAGAAGATGCTTTTCCGTTCAACCCTGATGAATGGTTTGATACAGATAATGACGGAATTGGTAACAACGCTGATGATGACGATGATAACGATGGAATACTAGATGATCAGGACGCATTTCCAACGGATTCACAAGCATCGCTCGATTACGACCTAGATGGGATGCCGGACGAATTGGATTTTGATGATGACAATGACGGAATAAACGACATTTTTGACCCATTCCCGTTGAATGCGAATGAATGGGAAGATACTGATGGGGATGGTGTGGGTGACAACGCTGACATGGATGATGATAATGATGGCTTTATCGACATATTAGACACTTATCCAAAGTATGCAGGTTTCACCCCAAGTGATGACTTAATCGAGAGTAACCGAGAAACTAGTTCTAGTTCAGGGTCTACAATAGCTGGAAATAAGGCCTTACTATTACTTTTCACAACAACCATTGCTATGGGAATGATACTCGGTGCTAGAAAATTAGTCAAAAATCCAAGTAACAGCAAACAAGAATCTGTTGAGATTCCCACTGAACTGACAATGGAGGACAAATTATGAGTACGCTGAGCAAGATTCTTGACCTAGACTTAAGAAAAATTCTCAACACTAAGTTTTGGCTTCTAGTTGTCTTGATATCACATACCATTGTAGGTACATTAGTCCCATTGATGACTACAGAATTTGACAGTGTCGAATTTCAGGCAGCATCATATGGATTAGTTATTTCTGTGGTGTTAGCAAGTATTTACTTCTTGACAGAAAATCAAACTCAGGCACGATTGACTGCGACAATTGCGGGGGCAACATTACTATGGATTTTAGTAACCCTAATTGCTGACCCTTCAAATAATTTCGAGCTGAGTGTCAATTTTGAGCCCCCATTTCTGTATAAATTCTCGTTCGATGTTGAACTTGCACCACCGATACTATTGTGGGCTATGCTGACCTTGAGCGGAGTAGTCTATTGGAACTCTGAGAGGAATGACAATGATTCCGAACGCGAGAATAACACAATAGAAGTTTAAATTTGAATAATCCCTGCAAATGATTTAACAAACACTCTAGGTGTGGGACAACCATGGCTTCAGATAAAGTAGACTCTATGTCTGAAAAGCTAAACAAAACTAAACAGCGCTTAACTGAATTGTCACAAAAGGTTGCTGAAAGCACAAAAACCATGATTAACAACACCAATGAATCAATCAAGAGCAGTGTCGCAAAACATAAAGAGAAGCGCGAGCAAAAGGCGCAGGAAAAAATCTCCAATACCAAAGTGGCAATTGGTCAAGATGGATTGATGGATGACATACCGCCAATGGTCACTTTACCAGAGTTTGAAGATGAAAAGTTAGAAATTGCTGCTGAACAGAACGAAAATATGATTTCAATTGTTGAGGAAATGCAACGCTTGTCTGAACGAATGGATTCAATTGAAAGAAGATTTAGAAATCTGAGTAGGAACGAGCCAGAACAAATTAAAAACTTGGCTGAAACAGAAGAAGTATCAGAAAAAATTGAACCCTCACCAGTGATGCGTGAGGTAATTCATTTACTGGGTGCATCATTAGTCTGGATTGTCGTTTTATTTGGAATTGACAAATACTTATCAGATAATGCAATCCTTATTCTTGAAAGTTATCCTGCTGAGATCCCAGTTTGGGGAATTGGAGCTCTAACTTGGTCTTACTATCTACTTCAGCGCTTGGGCAACTCATCTAAGGCATTACAACTACCTAAATTATTGATGGTTCAAACAGCAATCGCAGTTGGCATTACTACCACATTTGGGTTGATGGTTAATGATGAAACTATGACCACAGTATCCAATGTTTGGATATGGGGGACAGTCATCGCGATTGGGCTCCTATTTGCTTCAAGCTTGATTGCTTCAGCTTGGACATCAACAAAGCGTTTGGTCGGGTTCAGGACAGAGTAAGAATCAATCATTTATCGATTCAGGATGCTTTTGCAAATCCTTCACTATATTCTTTTGATGAGATTCGATTGTGCCGCCACCAATCTCGAGCAATTTTGAATCACGCCATAAACGTTCGACGTGATATTCTCCCACATATCCATATCCGCCCAAAACTTGAATTGCTGAATCAGCAATTTCTTTTGCGGCGGTTGAGGCGAATAATTTTACTCCGTCTGAATCAAGGCGGTGACCTGCTTTACCGAGGGTAAGATTCGCAGCGGTATCGTAAATGTATGAGCGCATTGCGCGATACTTTGCCCATGAATTGCCAATATGTTGTTGGATTTGACCAAAATCCCTGATCTGCTTGCCAAAAGCAGTTCTGTCAGTGGCATACTGGTTCATCTCGGCTAAACATCGTCTGGCGATTCCAAGAGACATTGCGCCCAAGGTTAAACGTTCAATCTCAAGGTTGCACATCATATGAATCAGAGATTCTCCCGGCTCTCCAACTAGATTGTTAGCGGGAACTATGCAGTCATCGAAAACCAATTCTGCAGTATTCGACGCACGCATACCGGTTTTATCATAGATTTTCTGACCTACAGAGTAACCTGGTGTGCCTGCCTCAACGAGGAAGGTTGAAAGTTGTACGCGGCCTTTTTCATCAGTTCCAGTTCGGGCATAGACCCAAACCACATCCGCAGGGGTGCCAGTTTCATCCAGACAGCCGTTAGTAATCCACATTTTTCGGCCATTTAATTTCCAAGAGCCATCGGGTTGTCGTTCGGCGTTGGTTGCCAAGCCAAGAACATCAGTTCCAGCATCGGGTTCGGACATAGCCATTGCACCAATCCATTCACCAGAGCAAACTTTGGGTAGGATTCTTGTTTTTTGTTCCTCATTGCCATTGTATGCAAGGTTATTGACAAACAACATTGAATGCGCCAAATAAGCGAGAGCAAATCCCGGATCAGAAGCCGAAAGCTCTTCATGCACTATTGCGCATGCTGCAGCATCAAGACCAGCGCCACCATACTCTTCCGGGGCACTAATTCCAAGCAAACCAAGTTCACCCATTGACTTTAACAAATCAAGGTTGAATAATTCCTTTTTGTCATGCTCAAAGGCTTGAGGCTCGACATATTCCTCAACCCAATCTCTTATCATTGACCGCAACATTGCGTGTTCTTCACTTGGGTTTGCTATGTCCATAATTGCCACTGTGGACAGCGAGATAGTCCACCCTTTTGACAATTTGTAGAGTTATCTCCTAAACAATCTGCGCTTTTTCTTTGATTTACCGCGAATATTCGTTGAGTCTCTGGCTGATTGTCTGATTTCATCCTCCATTCCAATCGATGGTCTCGAGCGTGTTTGAGGTGGCGCACCCATCCTCTTCAAGTTAGGTGGTGGGCCTCTAACAGTTCGCTTAACACGTCGAATTTTGAGTTCTCTGGATAGATTCTGGTTTCTAGAAACTTTTCTGGCTCTTTTGCCGACATGCCTCAGATGTCCATTGAAGATCTTAGGCTCCGCAACATCATTGATAGTTGATATCCCAGCTTGCTCTAGAACTTGCTCAGCAAGAGATTTTGGAGATTTTGTTGATATTACTTCATCGACAATCCTTGTTGCCAAATTGGCAAATGATTCATCTTCATCGATTACAGGTTTGCTTTTCAACTGAAGCGTAATTTCGTCAGAAGTAGACCTATCTTCTGCTGCTTGTTTCAAAACCTCATCAGCGAAATTATCGGTTAATGTCTCTTGCTCACGCTCCACAAAGTGCACCCCATCAGTGCAAAATTTGCGATTATTGGTATAAACATAACCTCAGAGTGAGGTAAAATAATACGTTTCGGCTAGTGGAATTAATTTCCCATCCAGCCTAAATTGGAGTCCATATTCCCATGGCTCTAGCAATGCACCAGCCTGAGCGACCCTCATAGATTCCCAATGCGCCCCCTGCAAAAAGACCGATAACAGAGGATATGGTGAACCAGTTGCTTGGGATAAAACCAAGATACAGTAAACCTACTGCAATAATTGCCATGGTTAGTGAAACAGATCCTCCTACCAACCTGAGAAACTTACCTCGTGCATCGATATTACACTCTCGTGGCATGGTTAGAGGTTGGTTAGAATCAATATAAACAGTTGTTTTAAGATATGTTGACAACAAATCAAATACTTAGTGGCAGACGGGAACGTGTGTCATTTAGAGCATGTATGTTCTGCCATAGTATCAGAGTTTACCCATATCTGGGATTTATGACTGGCCAGCAATACCAATGCCAAGATTGCGAAGAAATATCCCCGCTAGTGTTAGAATTTGATACTGAGGAGGACTTTTCTCATTTTTTGCAGCAACTCGAAGAGGAGTAGAATATCATGGACGTATTATCGCACTGGTTGTGGGGGATGGCTGTCACTCACGGCAACATTAAGGGTAGATTTTCTGGTGCCATGGGCGTAATTCCAGACTTGATGGCTTTCGTCCCGGTGATGATTATATCAGTATTTACCGGTCATCGTAATCCTAGTGTGGATGACACAACTAGAACTGAAGATTTCCATCCATTGTCATGGGAAATTTATCAGTGGAGCCACAGTGCTGTGACTGTGTTAATTGGTTTCCTATTGACTTGGTATTTTCTGCACAAATATGGAGCACCGAGATTCATTTCTCGGTTTTACCTTGCAACAATGAGTGCAAAAAAACAGGCGGCGCTGATTTGGTTGCCGTGGTTACTGAATATATTGACAGATATTCCCTCACACACCGCCCAATTTTTCCCAACACCTGTCTTTCACCCAATATCCGATTGGAGGTATGATGGAACAAGGTGGTCAGAACCCTCAGTATGGTTTACAAATCTGGCAATTATAATCGTGGTATATACTACTATGATATTGTTGGAGCGCAGGCGAAAAGCAAGTTCTCAAATATTAGCAGAGTGACTTGAGCCCATGACAAATCATGAAGATGTGTTCAATAGAATTGAGTCGTTGTTAGAAAATGAAGATGACTGGGTTGCCGCAATGTCAACAGTAGTCTGTGAGCTACACAACTCGTTTGACCACTTCCATTGGACTGGTTTTTATCGCACTGTAGAGCCAAATGTGCTCAAAATCGGACCGTATCAAGGCGGCCACGGATGCCTAGTAATTCCGTTCAGCAAAGGCATTTGTGGAGCAGCAGCGAGAACTGGTGAGACACAGGATGTTCCAGATGTTCACGCTAGACCAGAGCATATTGCATGTAGTTCCAGCACACTGAGTGAGGTTGTAGTGCCGATTAAGAACTCTAGTGGGGATGTTGTTGCAGTGCTTGATCTCGACTCTGATCTACCCGCAGCATTTTCTAAGGATGACATTGCATTTTCTGAACGAGTCTGTAGTTATCTAGGCAGCCGATATTTCTAATCTGTCAGCAATTATTAGACGTGTTTCAGATGCCTGCACACATTGATGGAATGCCTATCTGGTATCACCCAATATATACTGAAGGTATTCATCCAGATGCAAGGTTTCCACGGGAACGATATGTTGAATTGATTAACCGATTGAAAAGCCTAAGAAACAGCAACCAATTCCTGTTTCTTGAACCAAACAAAGCCTCGAGAAGTGAACTAGTAATTGGACATGACCCATACTATGTTGATAACTTTCTCAACGGAAAACTGAGTGACAAAGAAATCAAACGTATTGGACTCACTCCCTGGACTCCTAAATTAATTCCACGCACACTTCGTCTGATGGGTGGGGCAATTGCTGCGCTCAATCACGTTGTAGAAAATGGTGGTATTGCTGGTAATATGGCAGGTGGTACTCATCATGCGCACTATGACTTTGGTTCTGGATACTGCATATTCAATGACCTTGCAGTTTGCGCACTGCTGGCGTTACAGAAGCATAATTACGAAAGAGTGGCAATATTAGATTTAGATGTTCATCAGGGAGATGGCACTGCAACAATATTACAGAATATCGATGGAGCGCTAACAATTTCCTTGCACTGTCAGGAAAATTTCCCTTTCCGAAAAGCAGTAAGTGACTACGATTTGGAACTAGAGGCAAACTCAAGTGATGAGCAATTTCTACAAAAGGTCAACCAAGCAATTGATATTGCAATAAAATTCAACCCACAGTTGATACTCTATCAGGCTGGAGTAGACGGTCTTGCTACCGATGCTCTTGGGAAATTGAATATCAGCAGAGAAGGAATGAGTGAGCGAAATAAACTCGTTTTTGAGATGGCTGTTAAACATTCCATACCAACAGTTGTTTTCATGGGAGGAGGTTACTCAAAACCAATTTCTCACACGATTGATGCATTCTGCGACTTGTTTACTGCAGCTGCTGAGGCAAATAACCGATTTACAAATAGTCATAGTGAGTAAATCCACACATTCAATATGCAAACTGGTTTGGTGAAATTATGGGGAGTTTAGAAAGTCTAAATTGGCTTAATCGATTTTTAGACGAAACCCCGGGTGACCGCGTGATTGGCGGAGAACCTAGGCAAGTTCCTGGTGTATGCTGGTCAAAAGTCAGTCCGACCAGACCAACCAAACCAAGTCTAAGACTATGGTCGTCAGAAATGGCTGACACTCTAGGCATCGAAAGGGGGAGTGCTGAAACCCTGGGTGGTGGCTCAATAGTCAAAGGGATGCAGCCATATGCTCAGCGTTATGGAGGGCACCAATTCGGCAACTGGGCTCATCAACTTGGCGATGGCAGAGCAATCACTCTCGGTGAGGTTAAACTCGCTAATGAAGTCCTTGAGTTACAGTTGAAAGGAGCTGGAAAAACCCCTTATTCCCGATTTGCTGATGGGAAAGCAGTCCTGCGATCCTCAATCAGGGAATTTCTGTGTAGCGAAGCAATGTTTCACCT